>CAYGCW010000200.1:0-5446 GCA_964348465.1 uncultured Acidimicrobiia bacterium
CGCCGCCGAGGCGGCCGGGCTGCCGGTGCTGGCCGAGATCGTCGCCTACGGCCAGATCGGCGGCGTCGACGCCACGCTCCCGGAACGGCCGGCGGAGGCGCTCCGGATGGCGCTGAAGCGGGCCGGCCTGTCGACGGGTGACCTCGACCTGGTCGAGATCAACGAGGCATTCGCATCGGTGGCGCTCTGGTCGGCCCGGATGCTCGACGTCGGGCACGACCGGGTCAACGTCAACGGCGGCGCCGTAGCCCTCGGGCACCCACTGGGAGCGTCGGGCGCCCGCATCGTCGTCACGCTGATCAACGCGCTGCGCCACCGCGGCGGCGGGCTGGGCGGCGCGGCGCTGTGCGGCGGCGGAGGGCAGGGGGATGCGCTCATCGTGAGAGTGGAGGCCGACAATGGGTGAGCAACCGGAGCGCAACCACGCGCTCGAGCTGGTCAGGGTCACGGAGGCGGCGGCGATGGCCGCCGCCCGCTGGCAGGGGCGGGGCGACAAGATCGCCGTCGACCAGGCCGCGGTCGACGCGATGCGCACGATCCTGTCCACGATCGACATGGACGGCGTGGTCGTGATCGGCGAGGGCGAGAAGGACGAGGCGCCGATGCTCTACAACGGAGAGCGCATCGGAAACGGCCGGCCACCGCAGGTGGACATCGCCGTGGACCCCGTCGACGGAACCCGCCTCACGTCCCAGGGAGGACCCGGGGCACTGGCCGTCATCGCCATGGCCGAGCGGGGCTCGATGTATGCGCCGGGGAAGCTGGTGTACATGGACAAGGTGGCGGTCGGCGAGGAGGCGGCAGGCTCCATCGACCTGGACGCCCCGGTGGCCCACAACCTGGCGCAGGTGGCCAAGGCCCGCAACAAGTCGGTTTCCGACATCACTGCGATCATGCTCGACCGGCCCCGCAACGAGCCCTACATCCAGGCGGTGCGCGAGGCCGGCGCCCGCATCCGTCTCATCCGCGACGGCGACATCTCGGCCGCCATCTCCACCGCGGTGCCCGACAGCGGCATCGACATCCTGTTCGGCATCGGCGGCTCTCCCGAGGCCGTGACGGCGGCATGCGCCCTCGCCTGTCTGGGCGGCGAGATCCAATGCCGCCTGTGGCCGCGGGACGACTCCGAGCGGGAGTACGCCCGCCGGGAGGGCCTCGACCTCGATGCCACGCTCTCGACCAGGGACCTGGTGGACTCCGACAACGTCTTCTTCGCCGCCACCGGCGTTACGGACGGCGAGCTGCTCGAGGGTGTCGACTTCCTTGGCAAACGGGTCATCACCCACTCTGTCGTGATGCGCTCGAAGTCGGGGACGGTGCGAACCATCAAGGCGACCCACCGCCTCGACCGCCTCGCCAAGATCAGCGACTTGCTCCACCCCTGACCTCGGGCGTCAGCCGTCGGCCGTGAGCGCCCCGCCTTCCAGCTGCCACGTCCTCGTGGTGGTGGCCGCAGCGAAGTCCTCGTCGTGGGTGACCACCACGACGGCACCCGGGTAGCCGGCGACCGCCTCCTCGAGACGTTCGATCGAAGGGAGATCAAGATGGTTGGTCGGCTCGTCGAGCAGCAAGCACCAGGCGCCGCGACCCATGGCGGCGGCCATCGCCAGCTTGCGCGCCTCCCCGGGCGACGGCCGGCGGCTGGCGAGCAGTCGGTCGGGGTCGACGCCGAGCGCCGCAACCAGGTTGAACACCCTCCCCCTCTCGCCGCGCGGAAGTGCGGCCACGCCCTCCATCAGCGCGGCGGCGGCGCGGCGCGACAGCTCCTGGGGGAGGTGGAGCAGCCGCTCCGGCGGGAGTGTGCTGTGGGCGGCCAGCGCGCCGAGCAGCGTCGTCTTGCCCGCGCCGTTGGGGCCCCGCAGCCAGATTCGGTCTTCCCGGAGCACCTCTGCGTCGACGTGGGGCGCCAGCAGGTGCGGGCCCGCCGCGAGCGGCCCCTGGTACGCCAGCAGGCGCGTACGGCGGGCCGGCTCGTAGTCGAAGAAGAACGCGCGGCCGACCTCGCGGCGCATCTCGAACGTCGCCAGCCGGGCCGCCACCCGGTCGGCGGCCGCTTTGGTGACATCGAGGCGGCGGGCGGCGGTGGTCTCGCCTGCCTCATGGCGGCCCTTCTTCTCCATGGAGCGGGCATCGGGATCCTTGACGCCGGCGGTGCGCACCCGGCGCCGGTGGCGGGCCCGCTTGGTCTCCGCGGCGCGCCGCTGGTCGGCGATCCGGCGGTGGAGCTTGCGCTGCTCGGCCTGGGCACGGCGATAGGCCGCCAGCCGTTCCTCCCCGGCTGCCGTCCACGCGGCGCGGGCGGTGGCGTAGTTGCCGCTCCAGATCTCGACGTTCCCATGGTCGATGCGGATCGTCCGCTCGGTCAACGCGTCGAGAAAGGTGCGGTCGTGGGAAACCACCATGCCCACCCCGCGGTAGCGGCGCAGCGCCGCCGCCAGCAGCTCTCTGGCCTCGGCGTCGAGGTGATTGGTGGGCTCGTCGAGCAGCAGGACGTGCGGCTCGGCCGCCAGCGCTGCGCCGATCTGCCAGCGTTTCCGCTCCCCGGGGGACAGCGTCGGCCAGCGGTCGAGATCGTTGCGATCGAGCCGCAGCTCGCCGGCGATCCGCCGGCTGGCGCCGTCGGTTGCGGCCGCCAGTGCGTGGACGCCGGCGTCGGGTACGACGACCTCCTGGGGACAGAGCACCGGCGGCGGGGCCGGGGGGTCCACCAGGACGCTGCCGGCATCAGGCTCCAGCTCCCCGGCGGCCAGGCGCAGCAGCGTTGACTTGCCGATGCCGTTGGCGCCCACCACGCCCGCCCAGCCCGGCCCCAGGTCGAACGACGCGTCGACGAGGACGTCGACGGCCGACGAGTAGCGGAACGACACGGATCTGAAGTGGACGGAGGGCATACGGGCTCCCGGAGCGAGAGGTACGGACGGGCTCGGGGGCTGGTTAGCGCATGCCTCTGATCTGGTCGACTTCCCGATGATAGAGCGGGTCAGCCTGTGCCGGCGGCCGGCAGTGCTGCCAGCGCTTCGTCGTAGCGGGGCGCCATCTCACGCCAGTCGAAGCGTGCCATCGCCTCCTGCAGCCCCTCCGGTGCCGGGCCCGCAAGCGCGGCGCGCAGGCGGTCGCACAGCCCGGCGAAGTCGTCGTACAGGCAGGCGTCGTGAGCGGCGGCCGGCACCAGCTCCGGATAGCTGAGGCGGTTGGGAAGCACCGGGTAGGCGCCGGCGTAGGCGGCCTCGACCACGCTGATGCCGAAGAACTCCTGGTGGGCCGTGCTGACGACGACGGCGGCCCGCCGCAGCAGGTCTACGTACTCCTCGTCGCCGGCGTATCCGTAGTGGACGACCCGCTCCCCCAGGCGTCGCCGTCCTTCCTCGAACTCGTCGGGGACGTTGCGGAAGCTCTCACCCGCCAGCGCCACCCGGAATTCCCGGCCTTCCGCGGCCAGCACCTCGAGCGCCGCGAAGAACTCGGCAGGGTTCTTGTCGTGCTCCCAGCGATGGTTCCACAGCACGAGCGGGGGGCCGGGGTCGGAGGGCCGCGGACCGTCGAGCCTCTGCAGGTCGACGCCGACCGGCAGCACCGAGCTGCGCGCCGCTACCTCGTCGACGAGGCGGAGATGGGGGTAGTCCGGGAAGTGCTTGAGCATCCGCGGCAGATCTTCGAACCAGGCAGCGCGGTGGAACTCGGAGTTGAAGAACACCCTGTCGGCGACCGTCATCGACACCCACTGGGTCATCGGGTAGCCCAGGTCGGGCGGCTCGCCGGGCACCGGCGGATAGGTGAGCTGGTTCTCGTGCATGTAGAGGGCGAGCGGTGCGGTGCCGATGGCGTCCTTGGCGGCTCCGGCGAAGCCGGCCAGGTCGAGCATCGACGATCCGAGGACGACGGCGGGCGGTTCGCCGCCGAGCATCTCGCGGGCGGCGGCCGCAAGCGTCACGTGGCCGCCCCGCATCCGCCACTTCCAGAAGCGGGCCTCGTGCGTGACGAGCACGACGTCGTGAGCGCTGCCGGCGGCGTAGCCGTCGGCCCAGGCGCGGTGCGAGCCCCCGTAGTACGGCTCGACGAGCAGGACCCTCATCCGGCGGCCGCTACATCTCCTGGCGGCCTGTCAGCGCCCTGCCGAGCGTGAGCTCGTCGGCGTAGTCGAGGTCGCCGCCGACGGGCAGGCCGCTCGCCAGCCGGGTGACCTTCACTCCCAGCGGCTTGAGTAGCCGGGCGAGGTAGAGGGCGGTGGTGTCGCCCTCGACCGTGGGGTTGGTGGCGGCGATGACCTCCTTGACGCCCTCGTTCTCGATGCGGCCGACGAGCTCTCTCATCCTGAGCTGGTCGGGCCCGATCCCGGCGATCGGGCTGATCGACCCGCCGAGCACGTGGTAGCGGCCGTGGAACTCCCGCGTCGACTCGACGACGACGATGTCCTGCGGGCGCTCCACGACGCAGATCGTGGCCGGGTCGCGCCGCAGGTCGCGGCAGATCGAGCACTCGACGTCCCCGGTGACGTTGAAGCAGCGGGCGCACAGCTTGACCTGCTCCCGCAGCTCGACGATCGCCTCGGAGAGCCGCTCGGCGTCGGCCTTCTCCACGTGCAGGAGGTGGAAGGCGAGCCGTTGGGCGCTCTTGCGTCCGATGCCGGGCAGCCGGGCCAGCTCGTCGATGAGCCGCTGGACGGGCGGCTCGAACATCAGCCGCCGAGCAGCCCGCCGAGGTCCAGCCCCCCGAGGTCGAGCCCGGCTGCGCCGCTCATCGCCGCCGCCGCCGCCTCCTGGGCTGCGGCGAGCGCCTGGTTGACGGCCGCCACGACCACGTCGCCGACCAGCTCCGGATCGTCGGGGTCGAGCACCGACGGTTCGTTGAACACCACGGACACCAACTTGCCGTCGCCGGTGACCTTGGCGGTCACGGCCCCGCCTCCGGCCGTCCCTTCGAACTCCGCGGTCGCCAGCTCCTCCTGGGCCTTGGCGACCTGGGCCTGCATCTGCTGCGCCTGGCGCATGAGCTTGTTGAGATCCGGTTGCATGGTGCCGGAGGGTAGCGGGTGCGGGACGAGGAGCGTCTACTCCTCCACCACCTCGCCGCCGAGGAGGTCGACGACCATGTCGGTGGGATCGATGCCGCCGGCGCCCGCGTCGACCAGTTCGTGGGCTGCAGGCAGTTCCTCCTCCGGCGACAGCAGCGACGCCTGCTGGGGCTCGGGAGCGGCGCGGAACTCAACGGTCACGGCTCCGCCGAGCAGCTCGGCGGCCTCCCGTTCGACGATCGCCCGCAGCTCCCGGTCGGCCTGCAGGGACTCGAGGTGGAACGACAGGTGCTCGGCGACGCCCAGCACGAGGACGGCGCCCTCCACACCGATGGGTGTGGCCTCGCGCAGGAACGCGTTGCGGCGCGGGCCGGCTTCGTCCCGCACTCTGGTGACCAGCGCCCCGTGCTTTTCTTTCAGATTCAAGGCCGCCAG
>CAYGCW010000201.1:0-5427 GCA_964348465.1 uncultured Acidimicrobiia bacterium
TGGCCAGGCGGTGGTTCGGCCAGAGCGACCGGCGCCTGGTGGGCACGATCGGCTACGCGATCGCCATCTGGGGCGTCTTCTACGTCCTGCTCTCCCAGGCCCCCACCCTGCTTTGGGCCGCGGCGGCGGTGGCGCTCGCCCACCTGGGCGGCGGCACGCAATGGGCGATGTCCACCTACGGGCTCCAGGTCACGACCCCCGACGAGCTGCGCGGCCGGATCTTCTCGTTCGACTTCGGGCTGGTGACACTGGCGATCTCCATGTCGTACCTGACGGCGGGCGCCCTGGCCAACGTCCTCGGCGTCGCCCCGGTGGTCGCCGCGTCCGGCACCCTCGGCTTCGTGTTCGGCCTCGCCTGGGCGGCCCGTACCCGCAGATACTGGACGGCGCTGCGGTGAGCCGCCTCGGCCTCGCTAGTGGCCGCCGCGTTTGACGCCGCCGTACTTCATGCGGGTGTCCTCCATGCGGGCCACGTCGGGGTCCTGGTCCTCCCCCTGGAAGCCGGCGTCGACCACTTCGCCGATGAACAGCGTGTGGGTCCCGCAGTCGACCGCCCTCCAGACCGTGCAGTCGAGGAAGACCGCGGCTTCTTCGAAGATCGGGGCGCCGGTCATGCCGACGCGGATCGGCCGCCCGTTGAGGGTCATCCCCTCCTTCACGGCCGGCTTCGAGAACTTGACGAACGGGCGGGTGTCCTCCCGCGGCCACAGGTTCACCGTGAACGAGCCGCCCTCCTCGATGAGCCGGTGGGTGACCGCCTTCTTGTCGACACCGACGGCGACCAGGACCGGTTCCATGGCGACCTGGGTGACCCAGCTGGTGGTCATCCCATTCCAGTCGTCGCCGGCCCGGGACCCCACCAGGCACAGCACGTTCGGTATCTTCCACAGCGCCCGGTTGAGCACCTCGTCGGGAACCGTCCGCTCGGTCATGCCACCCTCCCGCAGCTCGTCACGATGGCCAGGCTATCCGCCGCGTCGCCGGGGGCGGAATCACGTCAGATGCCGAGCCGGGGCGGACCGGGCTCGACGTCTCCGGCAGGAGCGGGCTCGGGCCGCGCCGCGCTCCCCCGCCCCAGGTACCCGCCGAACGTGAGCACCGCGGCGAAGATCGCCAGCAGGTACATCTCGTTGACGACGCCGAACACGATGGCCGCCAGCCCCGTGACCACGTACACGGCCTCGGCCACGATCCGGCCGTGGCGGCGGAACACCAGGTCGGCCAGGCCGCCCACCGCCTGGCCGCCGTCCAGGCCCCGGATCGGGATCAGGTTGAACACGCCCCAGATCAGGTTGACGAGGAACAACCACCACAGGGCGTCGGAGATGAGCCGGTCCGACTCGCCCAGCGGCGTGTAGGTGCGGAGGGCCCAAGCCCCGGCCGCCAATGCGAAGCCGGTGGCCGGTCCTGCCAGCGTGGTGACGATGCGGCGGGCCGGCGCCAGCTGCTCCTGAGGGTGCCAGGTGGTGAACCCGCCGATCATGTGCAGGACGACCGCCGGCTGGTACCCGAAGCCGCGCAGGGTCACGGCATGGCCCAGCTCGTGCATCAGCACCGACAGGAACACGACGCCTGTCCAGATCGCGACGGCAATCCCCGTGATCCCGTACCCGAAGCCGAGCACGAGCGCCAGCACCCAAAACAAGGGCTGGACGGCGACGGGGACCGGGCCGATCTGAAAGCGCAGCACCCGACCCAGGTTAGGGACCCGCGGGCTTGTCCGCCGTCGGCGCCGGCTCAGTGGATGGGGAGGCGCAGCGCCACCCGGCCGCCGGGACCCGGCTCCGCCCAGATCTCCCCCCCGTGGGCCTCGACGACGCCTTTGGCGATCGCCAGCCCGAGCCCGGCGCCGCCGGTGGCCCGGGCCCGGGCCGGGTCGGCGCGCACGAAGGTTCCGAATGCGTCCTCGAGCAGGTCGGGCGGGAACCCGGGGCCGTCGTCCACGACGGCCAGGGTGGCACCGTCGCCGTTGCCGACGCTGACCACCACCTCGCTGCGGGGCGGAGCGTGGCGAATGGCGTTGTCCACCAGGTTGCGGATGACGCGGCCGAGGGCCTCCGGCCCGCCAACGACCGGTACCCGGCCCGGTGTCTCCAGCCGCAGACCCACGCCGTTGGTACGGGCCACCGGCGTCAGCGCCTCCAGCGCCTCGTCGGCCAGTTCCGCGAGGTCGAGCGGCACCTGCTCGAATTCGAACTTGCCGGCCTCGAGGCGGGCGAGGACGAAGAGGTCGTCGACCAGCGCCCCCAGCGCGGCCAGATCGCGGCGCATGGAGGCGAAGTAGCGCTCGGGCTCGGGCGCCACGCCGTCTTCGAGCGCCTCCACGGCCGCCTGGAGCGCCGCGAGGGGCGTGCGCAGGTCGTGGCCGACCGCGGCGAGGAAGTGACGGCGGGCCCGCTCCTGGCGCTCGCGCTCCTCGTCGATGGCCGTCAGCCGGCCTGCCATCTCGTCGAGTGCGGCCGCCACGGCGCCCACCTCGTCGGGTCGCCGGACGCCGGTGCGGGCCTCGAGCCGGCCGCCCCCCACGGCCGCTGCCGTCTCCCGGATGCGCCGCAGGTCGTCGGTCAGCGGCTGGGCGGTGCTCACCGCGAAGATGAGGCCCACCGCCACGCCGAAGCCCAGCACGACCAGCAGCAGTTCGAGGTCGTGCGACGAGAGGAACATGAGCCAGGCCGCGACGCCGACGACCAGGGCCACCTCGACGACCGCGGCCAGCGCCACCAGCACGAACGTCCGCTGCAGGGTGCGAATACGCCGGGCCCAGCGCGGCACGAGCCAGGCCGCACCGGCCGTGAGCACCGCGGTGACGGCGAAGATCGCCAGCAGTTCGGCGCGGTCGCGAGCCGTCGGCTGCATGGTGCCTTCGAAGAAGGCCAAGGCGGCGACGGCCGCCGCCAGCAGCGCCAGGAGCGGCTTCACGGCTCGAACCGGTAGCCGACGCCCCACACCGTCACCACCCAGCGAGGCCGGTCGGGATCGGGTTCCACCTTGCGGCGGATCCGGCGGACATGAACGGTCACCGTGGATGGGTCCTGGTAGTCCGGCGACGAGTCCCACACCTGCTCGAGCAGCTGTCCCCTGGAGAACACCTGCCGCGGCGACTGGGCCAGGAATGCCAACAGGTCGAACTCGCGGGCGGTCAGCTCGACCGTGTGGCCGTCGACCAGCACCTCCCTGGTGCCGGTGTCGATGACGAGGCCCGGGAACTCCAGCCGCACCGGGTCGGGCCGGGGACGCGCCCGCCGCAGCACGGAGCGCACCCGGGCGGCCAGCTCCCGGGGTGAGAACGGCTTCACGACATAGTCGTCGGCCCCCAATTCGAGGCCGAGCACCCGGTCCGGCTCTTCGGCGCGTGCCGTCAGCAGGATCACCGGCACGTCGGCCCGTCTCCGCAAGCGACGCATCACCTCATAGCCGTCGACGTTGGGCAGCATCAGGTCGAGTACGACCAGGTCGGGCAGCCGAGCCGCGACGGCGGCCAGAGCCGCCGCCCCGTCGCGAGCCTCCTCCACCCGGAAGCCCTCACGCTGGAGGTAGGCCGCGACCACCTCGCGGACCATCGGCTCGTCGTCGACGACGAGCACGTGCGGTCGCTCGCTGTCCGCGGGCTCCATGAGGCAATGGTACGGGCGCCCGGCACCTGCAGGCAGGTATGAAGCCCGAGTTCCGGAAATGTTCACACGTCGCGGGACGACCTGGCGACGCCACAAGCCCGCCGATAGGCTGAGCGGGTGCACGTCCTGGTCGCCACAACCGGTGCCCTCAACCCGGCGCCGGTCTCCGACTTCGTAGGTTTGCTCACCGGAGGAGAGGGACGGGTCACCGTGATCACGGTGATCGAGGTGCCGCGCTCCTTTCTCGACACGATCCGCTCCGAGGAGTGGGACCCGCTGTCCGAAGGCGACGAGTGGCGCAGCCGCGAGGATGCCGTCATCTCGCGCTACGTCGAGGAGCGAGGCCGGCGCATCACCGAACCGATGGTGGCGGCTCTCACCCCCCTCGGCATCGACGTGGCATCCCGTTACCTCGAGGGCGAGGATCCCGCCCAGACGATCATCAGCGCCGTCCTCGAGATGGATGCGGACCTGGTGATCCTCGGAGCCACGCGCCGCATCTTCGACGAGACGGCCTGGGAGAGCGTATCGGCGCGCGTGATGGCGGAGTCGCGTCGACCGGTACTCGTGATACCGATGCGGGAACGCCCCGAGCAGGTACGCGGGGACGACGACTACGTCCGCGGCGATGACGAATACGGCGAAGCCGGCGAGCGCGAGACGGAGAGCGGGCGCGATGAGTGAAGTCGTGCGCACCCCGGACTCACGGTTCGAGGGTCTGCCCGAGTTCCCATACGCGCCGCACTGGTTCGAGTGGGAGGGGCTGCGTCTCCACTACCTGGACGAGGGCGAGGGCCGGCCCGTGGTCCTGTTCCACGGCGAGCCGACGTGGTGCTTCCTCTACCGGAAGGTCATGGTCCCCCTCCGCAACGCCGGCTACCGGGTCGTGGCCCCGGACTACCCCGGCTTCGGCAAGTCCGACAAGCCGACCGATCCGGCGTTCTACACGTACGACACCCACGTTGCGGCGATGGCCGCCCTGCTCTCGACCCTCGGGTTGTCCGGAGCGACCGCCGTCGTGCAGGATTGGGGTGGCCCCATCGGCCTCCGGCTGGCCGCGGAGCATCCCGACTGGTTCGGCCGGCTCAGCATCCTCAACACCGGGCTCTTCACCGGCGCCGGCCGCGCCTCGGAGGGGTTCCTGGCGTGGCGCAGTTTCGTGGAGCGCACCCCCGACCTGCCGATCCGCTTGATCATGGAGCGCTCCGCGGTGCAGCCATGGGACGACGCGGTGTTCGCCGGCTACGAGGCACCGTTCCCCGACGCCGCATCCAAGGTGGGCGCGCATCGCTTCCCGCTCATCGTCCCCCTCTCCGAGGAGGACGACGGCGCCGCCGACATGAAGCGCACGCTGGAGACGCTGCGCGGCTGGACCGCGCCGGCTCAGGTGCTCTTCTCGACCGAGGACCCGATCTTCTCGGTACGAGTCGGCGAGCGCTGGGTCGAGCGAGTCCCCGGCGCCACCGCGCTGGAGACGGTCGAAGGTGCCGGCCACTTCCTCCAAGAGGACCGCGGGGACGAGGTCGGCCGGCGGATCGCCGACTTCCTCGAGCGCACCGACTAGCTCCCCGGCAGCTCGACCTCCATCTCGGCCCCGCAGAATCCGGCCACCGAGTCGCGGGCTCGCACCGTCACCCCGGCGACACCGGCGGGCACCACCACCCCGGCCAGCGAACGTGTGAACGGCTGCTCGTCGACATGGGGATGGGCGAGCACCCTGGTGCCGAGCACCTCGCCGCCCGGGCCGACCACCTCCCAGGCGTCGGCGTACTTGTCCCAGCCGGTGTCGGCGGAGCTGACGGTCACGGCGAAG
>CAYGCW010000202.1:0-464 GCA_964348465.1 uncultured Acidimicrobiia bacterium
CGGCGGGTGGCGTATCGGTAGAAGACGATCTTGGCGGCGTTGAGGCCCAGCGCCCGCCAGCCCTCGGGGAAGTGGCGGTCGTAGCAGATGTAGACGCCGATCTTGCCGACGGCCGTATCGAACACGGGGTAGCCGCCGTTGCCGGGGCGGAAGTAGAACTTCTCCCAGAAGCCGTTCACGTGGGGTATGTGCTGCTTGCGGTACTTCCCGAGGTAGGTGCCGTCGCTGTCGATGACGGCCGCGGTGTTGTAGTAGACGCCCTCCTGCTCGACCTCGAAGATCGGCACCACGAGCACCATCCCGGTCTCCTTGGCGAGGTCGATCATGAGCTGCGTGGTGGGGCCGTCGGGGATGGGCTCGGCGTAGCCGAAGTGCTCGTTCTCCTGGACGGAGCAGAAATAGGGAGCGTTGAACAGCTCCTGGAAGCACATGACCTGGGCGCCCTGCTTGGCCGCCTCGCGTGC
>CAYGCW010000202.1:474-5402 GCA_964348465.1 uncultured Acidimicrobiia bacterium
AGTCCTTGTCGCCGGTCCACTCTGTCTGGACGATGGCGGCGCGCACGATGTTGGCCATGGCGGAGTCCTCCCGTCGGTGGGATCTACCGGGAAAGGTAGTCGGGGAGCGGCTGGCGTGGGTCGGGCCGGTCCGTCTCGATGTCGGTGGCGACCGGCTGTGGCTCGTCCGGCTCCTCGGCCCGCTTGCTCCGCCGCCACCAGCGGCGGACCTCTTCCTCCTCGGCCGCCTCGGCCTCGGGATCGGGAACGTAGTCCACCTCCTTGCGACGCCGGAAGAGCCTGTCCCGGGAGGCGCGGGCGACGGCCCGCACCACGCTGCGGCTTCCGGCTCCGACGATGGCGCCCAGCATGCCGGCGGCCCTGGCGGTCGCCGACCGGCGCACCGTGCGGCGGTCGACCGCGAGCAGCGGCGCACAGTACTGCTGGGCGATGGCGCCGACCCGCAGCGTCAGGAAGGCGTTGGTCGACCCGCTGAGCACGGAGTTCACGATCAGCGACGTCGCCACCTGCAGGCCGGGCAGGGCCGTGCCCAGCGACCCGATCACCGACGTGACGATCGGCTGGACCTGCTCGGAGACGTCGACGTCGTCCAGCTCGCCGGCCAGGAACGCGGTGGCGGCCACGTTGGCGTACAGGTGCCACATGTCCCGGAGCGTCGGGCGCTGGTAGTAGATGCGGGCGATCCGCCACACGAGCCGGGCGTTGGCGCCGAGCACGACGAAGGTGTCGAGCCGGCCGCTCTGGGAGATCGCCGTCGACAGGAACACCTGGGTCGCCGCCTCGCGGGTCGCGTCGGTAGCCGCCCGGTCGAGGGTCGTGACGGCGGCTGCCAGCTCGTCGCGCGTCCCGAGCGGCCCGTCGACCAGCGCGTTGCCTTCCAGTCGTCTGCGGAGCCGGTCGAGGTGCTCCTCGTACTCGGGGCCCGATTCGGTCGCGGGCGGCGTGATCGGCGGCGGCAGACGGAAGTACATCCAGAGCGGCGTCGCCACCAGCACCACGTAGAGGGCGACGAGCGTCCACAGCACCGCCTGGCCGAGCCACGGATGGGCCCGGTCGGCGAGGTCCACGACGGCGGCGGTCTGGTTCACCACGAACACGGTGAACAGCACCACTACGAGGACGGAGATCAGCACGGTGATGCGGCGGAGTCGGTCGAACATCGCGGCGAAATGGTACGGACCGGCCCGTGCTATCCGGTTTGGCTAAGGCTTGTTCGATTGAGCGCGCGGTCGAGATGCGAGAGGCCGGGCTCGAGAGCCCGGTCGAGATGCGAGAGGCCGGGCTCGAGAGCCCGGCCTCCGCTGTCGTCGTCGACCTGCTCGCTGCCTACTCGCCGCCGGGGTTGAGGGTGACTTCGACCGGCTCCCAGGCGGTGCCGGTCACGTCGTCCCACTCGGCCTCGACGATGTCGGCCGCCGCCTCGGCCAGGTCGGTCCGGAACGCCGACGCGTCCGGAGGCGCCGCGATCACGCCCTGGGACACGGCGACTTCCACCGTCTGGTCCCACAGCGCCTGATCCATGATGCCGATGCCGGCGGGTGACGGCCAGATCAGCTTGTTGATCTCGTTGAGCTGCCACGTCTGGTGGCTGCGCCCCAGCGTCGGCCCGTTCTCGAGCACGATCTCCACACACTCGTCGAAGTTGTCACGACAGAAGACCCACCCCGCGAACGACGCCGCCAGGAAGCGGATGGCGATGTCCTGGTTGGCAGGGTCCTCGATCCAGTCGGCGCGCACCCAGACGGCGTCCTGGAGCATCGCGGTGCCGACGTCGTTGAAGTCGATCACGGTGAGATCCTCGGGCTGATACAGCTCGCCGGTGTCGGGGTTTTCCGCCTCGAGCACCTGGGCGTACTCGTTGTACGTCATCGCCTGGGCGGCGTCGACCTCGCGGTTCAGCAGCAGCGACATGTCGAACGGCTGCTGGACCAGCTCGAGGTCGGTCTCCGGGTCGAGCCCCGCCTGCGTCATGGCCGCCGTCAGCTCGAACTCGTTGCCGAAGCCCCAGGTGCCGACCTTCCTGCCGGCCCAGTCCTCGGGACTGGTGATGCCGCTGTCGGCCCACGAGACCTCCAGCGTCCCCGAGCGCTGGAACACCTGGGCGATGTTGACGATGTCGGCACCCTCTTCGCGAGAGACCAGCGCCTTCGGCACCCACGCCAGGCCGAATTCGGCGCCCCCGGCCGCCAGCACCTGCTGGGGGACGATGTCGACGGCTCCCTCCAGGATCTCGACGTTCAACCCCTGGTCGGCGTAGAAGCCCTGGTCGACGGCGGCGAAGTAGCCGGCGAACTGGGACTGGGTCACCCACTGGAGCTGGAGACGGACGTCCACCATGTCCATGGGCTCGGTATCGGGTGGCGTGTCGTCGGGGGCCGCGGTCGTCTGCACCGGGGCGTCGGTGGCCGGCGGGACGGTGGTGTCCTCTCCGCTGTCTCCACAGGCGGTCGCCACCATCGCCAGCACGGCCAGCAGCGCCAGCAGGCGCAGCATGAACGGCTTGGTCTTCATAGTCTCCCTCTTTCTCTGCCCGTTTCCACTTCTCGAGTCCATTGCTCAAGGGTCCGCAGCGCGCAACGAGACGTGCCACGGCATGGCCAATCGCTCGGCGGTCACCACGACGGCGTAGAAGGCTACCCCCAGGATCGTCCCGACGAGGATCGCCGCCCATGCCTCGGCGAACCGGAACAGCGCCGCTTGCTGGGTGATGTAGACCCCCAGCGTGTTGCGGGGCCCGCCGAAGTACTCGGCCACGATGGCGGCGATCACGCTCAGGGCGCTCGCCACCTTCAAGGCGCTGAACACGTAGGGGAGGGCGTTGGGGATCCGCACCTTGCGGACGATCTCCGCGTCCGATGCCGCCATGGAGCGGAGCAGCTCCACCTCACGCACGTTGACCTCGGTGAGGCCGCGGACCGTGTTGATCATCACCGGGAAGAAGACGATCAGCGCCACCACCGCCATCTTCGACAGCGGGTCGGTGATGCCGAACCACTGGTTGGTGATCGGCGCAACGGCGATGATCGGGGCCGAGTTGGCTGCGATCGCAAACGGCAGCACGCCCTCTTTGACCACCGTCCACCGGGCGGTGGCGACGGCGACGAGGATGCCGGCCACCGTGCCGGCCACGAAGCCGCCCAGCGCCTCCTTGAACGTCGACCAGCCGGCCCGCACGACGACGTCCAGCTCCGCGAAGAACGTCGACAGGATGCGCGACGGCGCCGGCAGCAGGAACTCCTCGACGTCGAGGCCCCTGACCAGGCCCTCCCAGAGGGCCAGCCCGCCGAAGAACACGATCACCGCGGGCAGGTAGCGTCGGGCGCGGCCGCCGGCGTCCCAAGGCCGCCCCGCAGCCCCGGGGAGATCGTCCTCGAACGCGTCGAGCAGCTCGGGGTCGCCGGTCACGCCGGCACCTCCGTGGCTCGCAGGGCCTCCCGCACTTCGGTCAGCATCGAGAAGAAGCCGGGGTCCTCGCGGGTGGCGAACTCCCGGGGCTGGGGAAGGTCGATGTCGATCACCTCGGTGATCCGACCCGGCCGCGGCGACATCACCACCACCCGGGTCGAGAGGAAGACGGCCTCGGGGATGGAGTGGGTGACGAAGACCACCGTGGTCTGGGTCCGGTCCCAGATGCTCATCAGCTCCATCTGCATCCGCTCCCGGGTCATCTCATCGAGCGCCCCGAACGGCTCGTCCATCAGCAGCAGCTCCGGCTCGAACACGAGTGCCCTGGCGATCGCCACCCGCTGCTGCATGCCGCCGGAGAGCTGCCACGGGTAGTGCCCTGCGAAGTCGCCGAGCTGCACGAGATCCAGCTTCTCCAGTGCCCTGCGGCGCCGCTCCGCTCTGGGGACGTCCATGATCTCGAGCGGCAGCGCCACGTTGCGCTCCACCGTTCGCCAGTCGAGCAGCGTGGCCTGCTGGAACACCATCCCGTAGTCGCGGTCGAGGCGGGCCTGCGCCGCCGGCTTCCCGTTGACCAGGACCTCGCCGGTGGTCGGCGAGAGGAGGTCGCCGACGAGCCGGAGCAGGGTGGACTTGCCGCAGCCCGAGGGCCCGATCAGCGACACGAACTCGTTGCGGCCGATGTCGAGGTCGATTCCGGCCAGGGCGTGGACCCGGCCGCCATCGGCGTCGAAGACCTTGTTCACCCCGGCCAGCGACACGGCGGCGGTCACGACTCGAGCCTCCTGTTCGCAGGGATCACCAGCCGCTCGGCGAGCGTGACCACGCCGACGAAGACGATGCCGAGGGCCCCGCTGACGAGGATCGCCGCGTACAGCTTCTCGGGGAACGTGATGAACGTGTACATGAAGTTGAGCAGGACCCGGCCGAGGCCTTCGCCGAGCCCGGCCGGAAGCTCGCCGATGATGGCTCCGATGACGCTGGCGGTGGCGGCCACCTTGAGGGCGGTGAAGAGGTAGGGGAGCGCCGCCGGTATCTGGACCTTCCACAGCACCTCGCGCGGCTTGGCCGCGTAGGACCTCATCAGCTCGAGCGACGTGGCGGCCGGCGAGCGCAGGCCCCGGAGGGTGTTGATCGTGACCGGGAAGAACGTGAGGTAGGCGGCGATGATCGCCACCGCCCGCCATTGCGGCCACCCGAGGCGGGCTCCCCAGATCACCACCATCGGGGCGATGGCCAGCAGCGGCACGGTCTGTGACGCGATCACGTAGGGCATCAGTCCCCGGTCGAGGATCCGCCACCGCACGAAGGCGACCGCCAGCCCGAAGCCGATCAGAGACCCGAGCAGGAAGCCGGCGAGCGCTTCCTTCCACGTGAACCAGGCGGCCTCGATGAGGATCACCAGCAGGATGTCCTCCCCGCCGCGCCGGGCCGGCCGGAACAAGACCGCGACGATGTCCCACACGTGCGGCATCGAGGTGTTGTCGGGCCGGATCGGCCACGAGATGTCGAGGGCCTTGCCG
>CAYGCW010000203.1:0-2084 GCA_964348465.1 uncultured Acidimicrobiia bacterium
ACGCTGCACGTGTACGTGAGCCAGACCGCCCGCGGCGAGCTGGTGTTCGGCGCCAGCGTGGACCCGTTCGCGTCGTATTCGACACGGGGATCCCTGGAGTTCGCGGAGGGCCTGGCCGGACACGTGCTCGAGCTGATGCCGTCGCTGGCGGGCATGCGGCTGCTGCGTCAGTGGGCCGGGCTCTGCGACATGACACCGGACTTCGGGCCGATCATCGGCCCCACGGAGGTCGGCGGCTTCTACGTCGACGTCGGCTGGGGCACCTACGGCTTCAAAGCCGGCCCGGTGGCGGGGGAGCAGACCGCCGCCATGGTCGCCACCGGCCGGGTGCCGCTGCTGATCGCTCCATTCGGGCTCGACCGGTTCGCCCGCGGCGACCTCACGGCCGAGAAGGGAGCGGCCGCCGTTGGCCACTGAGGCGACGCGATGTTGCTGATCACCTGCCCGCACTGCGGCCCCCGCAACGACGACGAGTTCTCGTTCCGGGGCGAGGTGCTGCGCCGGCCCGACCCTTCCGCAGGGCCGGCCGAGTGGCGCAGCTACCTCTACGAGCGGGCCAACGCCGCCGGATGGCAGGACGAGACCTGGCTCCACGTGGCCGGGTGCCGCCGGTTCCTGCGGGTCGAGCGGCACACGGTCACGAACGAGATCCGCTCGGTGCGCGACGCCGGGAGCGAGGCGTGACTTCCCGCCGCATCGGCCGACGCCCCGGCGAGGTGATCGACCGCGCCGCGCCGATGGTGTTCTCGTGGAACGGCCGGTCCGTCCCCGGCCTGACCGGCGACACGATCGCCTCGGCGCTGGCGGCGGCGGGCGTGCGGGTGTTCTCCCGCAGCTTCAAGTACCACCGCCCCCGGGGGATCCTCACGGCCGGCTTCCACGACCCCCACCTGTTCGTCCAGGTGGGCGCCGAGCCCAACGTGCGGGCCGGGCACCGCCTGGCCGCGGCCGGCCTGGAGGTGGCGGCGCAGGGGGTGTGGCCCTCGCTGCGCTTCGACGCCCGGTCCGCCAACCGCCTGGTCGGCCGGTTCCTGTCGCCCGGCTTCTACTACAAGACGTTCATCGCCCCCGGGCGGCTGCGGCCGTTCTACCAGCGGACGCTGCGGCGCTTCAGCGCCGGTGGCACGGCGGCGGCCACCCCGCCCGCATACCGGCCCGAGAAACGCTATGCCCATCCCGACGTGCTGGTGGCCGGGGGAGGCCCGGCCGGGATGGCGGCGGCGCTCGGGGCGGCGGCCGCCGGGGCCCGGGTGATGCTGGTGGAGGAGGAGCACGCCCTCGGCGGCCACCTGCGGTGGGGTGACGCCGACGACCTCGCCGCCCTCGACGAGCTCCGTCGGGAGGTGGCGTCCGCCGCCGGCATCGAGGTGCTCACCGACGCGGTCGTGGCCGGCCGCTTCGACCACAACTGGGTCGCGGTGGTGGCGCGCCGGCCCGACGGGGCGGAGACCCTCGTCAAAGCCAGGGCCAAGTGCCTGGTCGTCGCCTCCGGCTGTATCGAGCGGCCCTACGTGTTTGCGGGCAACGACCTGCCCGGGGTGATGCTGTCCACTGCGGCCCGCCGGCTCGTCAACCTGTGGGCGGTGGCGCCGGGGACCAGGGCGGTCGTGGCCACCGCCAACGCTGCCGGCGACGCCGCCGCCGCCGACCTGGAGTCGGCCGGTGTCGAGGTGGTCGACGTCGTCGACCTGCGCCGGCCGGGCACGGATGTCGTGCGCGCTCGGGGCCGGGGCGGCGTGCAAGAGGTCGAGCTGCCCGGCGGCCGCAAGGTGGAGGCCGACCTGGTGGTGACCGCGGCGGGCTGGACGACCGCCACGGCCCTGCTGAACATGGCGGGCGACCGGCCCGTCTACTCGCCGGCGGCGGCCCGGTTCCTGCCCGGGTCCCTGCCGGACGACGTGATGGCGACGGGCGGGCTCGCCGGCGACGGCACCACCGAGGAACTGGTCGCCCACGGACGCGCCACCGGTGCCGAGGCGGCCCGCCGCGCCCTCACGGTGGCCGCGGCGCGCCGGCGAGCCACGCCCCGGGCCGCGTCCGGCGGGCGCCCGATCCCCGGCGAGCAGCCCCCCCCGGCGTTGCCG
>CAYGCW010000203.1:2094-5402 GCA_964348465.1 uncultured Acidimicrobiia bacterium
CGTGCGTTCGGGTATAGAGCAGCTGATACGCAGGGATGTCGGACGTCGGTATCTGATCGCCGGGTTGGCTGAGCGGTAATGGCGTCACGGCCGCCGGCCATCCGGAGCGCTTCGCCGGCTCCACCGACGGGTTCGTCGACTTCTCCGAGGACGTCAAAGCGAAGGACCTGGGCGCGGCGGCCGCCGAGGGCTACGACTCCATCGAGCTGTCCAAGCGATACACGACGGCCACGATGGGCCCCCTGCAGGGCAAGCTGGAGGTCGTCAACGCGGTGGCGATCCACGCCAGGGCCACCAGGTCGACGATCGCCGCCACCGGCACCACGACGTGGCGGCCGCCCTCTGCCCCCATCACCCTGGGGGCGCTGGCCGGACGCGACGAGGACCCGGTGCGCCGCTCGCCCATGCACGAGTGGCACGCCGACCACGGCGCCCGCCCCCTGGTCGCCGGTCAGTGGATCCGGCCCGACCACTACGGCGACCCGGCCGCCGAGGTCCGCAACACCAGGGAGAACGTCGGGATCGTCGACGTCAGCCCGCTCGGCAAGATCGACCTGCGCGGCGAGGGCGTCCCCGAACTGCTCGACTTCGTGTACGTCAACCGGTGGCGCCGGCTCGACGTAGGCCGGGTGCGCTACGGCGCCATGTGCGCCGAGGACGGGGTGGTCTTCGACGACGGCGTCACCGCCCGCCTCGGCGAGAACCGGTGGTACATGACCACGACGTCGGGCGGCGCCGGCCGCGTCTGGAACTGGCTCGACGAGTGGCTCCAGACCCGCTTCGGGGACCTCGACGTCCGCATGACCGCCGTCTCCGACGGCGACGCCGCCATGAACGTGGCCGGACCCCGCTCCCGGGAGCTGGTGGAGCGGCTCACCGAAGGGGTCGATTTCGACACGTTCGGCTACATGCAGGCGCGCACCGCCAACGTCGCCGGCGCCGAGGCGCTGCTGCTGCGCATCGGGTTCACCGGCGAGCTGAGCTACGAGGTCCACGTCCCGGCCGGGTACGGCCTGGCGGTGTGGGAGGCGCTGCTCGAAACCGGCGCCGACCTCGGGGCGGCACCGTTCGGCATCGAGGCGCAGCGGATCATGCGCCTCGAGAAGGGCCACTTCATCGTCGGCCAGGACACCGACGGGCTCACCAAGGCGGCCGGCGCCGGGCTCGGCGGGGCCGTGAAGACGGCCAAGCCCGACTTCGCCGGCAAGCCGGAGCTGGTGTGGGAGGCCGCAGCCGGACCGCCGAAGGCGCTGGTCGCCGTGCAGCCCCGGGATCCGCGGGTGGTGCCGCCGGAGGCCAGCCAGGTCGTCGCCGGCGGCCGCACCGTCGGCAGGGTCACCTCGTCCCGCATGTCGCCGACGCTGGGCCGGTCGGTCTGCCTGGCGCAGGTGGACGCCGCCCTGGCCACCGGCGGTGGGGCGCTGACGATCCGGTTGCCCGACGGGACCGACGCCGCGGCGGTCGTGCTCGACCACCACGCTCACTTCGATCCCGACGGGGAGCGGCTCCGTGGCTGAGCCCGTCTTCCGCAGCCCGATCCCGGAGCCGGGCGTCGACCTGCCCGGCGTGCGGCTCACCGACGAGTCGGACCTGCCCAAGTGGCGGACGTGGACCGACCCGGGCGTGCCGCTGGGGCGGGCTGCCGCGCGGCCCGACGGCGGCCTGGCGCTGGCGGTGGCGCCGGGGGAGTGGATCCTGCTCGGCGGCGGCCCCGGCGAGGAGGCCGTCGACCTCACCCACGTCCGGGCGGCGCTGCGCCTGACCGGGCCGGGCGCCCGGCCGCTGCTGGAGCGGGTGTGCGCGCTCGACCTCAGCGACGAGATGACCCCGGACGGCGCCGCAGCCCGCACCCTGGTGGCCGGTGTCGCCACCGAGATCGCCCGCACCGACCGGGACGGCCAGCCGTCCTACCTGTTGCTGATGTCGCGCTCGTTCGCAGCCGCCGTCCACGAGCGGCTCGTCGCGGCGGGCACCGGCGCCTGAGCCGGCGTAGCCTTCCGGAATGGCATACGACACGGCGCTCGCCGACGAGATCAGGGTGCGGATCGGGGCACACGCCGGCTTCTCCGAGCGGGAGATGTTCGGTGGGATCGCATTCATGATCAACGGCAACATGGCCGTCGGGGTGTCCGGCAACGAGCTGATGGTGCGGGTGGGCAAGGACGCCCACGACGAGATGGTCGCGCTGCCCGGAGCCCGCATGTTCGACATGGCGGCGCGCCCCATGCGGGGCTGGCTCTCGGTGGCCCCGGAGGGATTCGCCACCGACGCGGCCCTCGATGCATGGGTGGAGCGCGGCGTCGCGTTCGCGGAGTCCCTGCCGGCGAAGTAGCCGCGGGCTACGGGGCCAGGTCCAGGGGGCGAAAGCGAGCCCGCCCCGGCCCGACGTCGAGGTCGACCTCATCCTCTGGCCCGTAGTCGCCGACCTCGGCGAACGCCCCCGCTTCGTTCAGCTCGTAGGCGAGCAGCCGGGGCCCGCGGGGGTCCACGATCCAGTAGCGGGGCAGCCCGGCGGTGGCGTACTTCACGAACTTGCGGACGGTGTCGGCCGCCTCGTCGCTCGACAGCACCTCGACGGCGAGGTAGGGAGTGGCCGTGAGGCGGGCGATCTCACCGGTGGGCGCGAAGACGAGCACGTCGGGCACGAACTCGTCGCGTCCCGGCTTCCATCCCCATCCCGCGACCACGTGGGCGCGGCCTTGGAGCGACTGCTCCAGCACGTTCGTCAGCCGGCGGGCGATCTGCTGATGCACCAGGTTGGGGGCGGCGCTCACGACCAGCGCCCCGTCGATGTACTCGCCGCGGGCGTCGTCGTGGCTGAGGGCCTCGTACTCCTCCCACGACATGGGGATGCGGTCGGCGGTGACAGGTCTCGGCACGGCATGCAAAGCGTACCTCCCGGGCTGTGCGCCGAACATGTCGGGAGGGTGCGCCACGAATCCGCCCGCAATAAGCTGCCGGGCTATGAACGACAGGTACGACGCGATCATCATCGGGGCCGGGATCATCGGTGCCAACATCGGCTTCGAGCTGGCGAAGGCCGGCTGGAAGACGCTCAACGTCGACAAGCTGCCGGCCGCCGGCTACGGGTCGACCGCCAATACGTGCGCGATCATCCGCACCCACTACTCCACCTGGCCCGGGGTGGCGATGGCGTGGGAGGGGCTCCACTACTGGCAGCGCTGGCCCGAGTACCTCGAGGCGGACGACGAGCGGGGCCTGGCCCGTTTCGTGCAGTGCGGAGGCATGTACTTGGGCGACGACGAGCGGTACACCGACAAGGTGCTGCCGCTGTTCGACGAGATCGG
>CAYGCW010000204.1:0-5390 GCA_964348465.1 uncultured Acidimicrobiia bacterium
CCTCCGAAGAAGCAGACGCAGTAGGTGTCGCGATTCGCCGCCGCCGCCAGCTCCGCGGCGCTCAGCGCCTGCGAGCGGCGCGGCGAGACCGCACGGAAGTGCCAGTTCTGGCAGAACAGGCAGTCGAGCGTGCAGCTCGAGTAGAAGACCGCCAGGTTGTGGCGGCCGCTGCGGCAGCTGCCGTCACAGGCCCAGGCGGCGACGCAGTTCGTGGGCAGCGGATCCCGGTACCAGCCGAGGACGCCGCGCCGGGCGGTGCCGCCGAGATGCACCAGCCGGCCGCCGCGCACCGTCCGCAGGCCGCAGTAGCCCCGCTGCCCCTCGCCGATGCGGCACTCCCGGGCACAGAGCGGACAGCGCACCCCGTGGGCGGCTCTTGGGGGCTCCCCGGGCAGCCCGAAGCGCCGCCGGCCGGCGGCGTGGACCTCGCGGGCGCGGGCCACCGCCTCGTCCGGGCGCTGGCGGACGCACCCCACGCAGAGCCCGAGGGCGGCGCTGATCGAGCGCGACCGCCTCCCGCAGAGCCGGCACTCCTGCCCCCGGCGAACCCGCGGCGCTCCGTCGAGGATCATGGCCGATTCCACTCTACCGCCGACCCCGCCCACCCGCAGGGGTGGTGACAGCACCGTAACCCTCTGCGTAATCTGCGGCCTGCCGCATACAGGCACACCGGGGGCATGGGCGGGGCGACGGATCCGAAGGATCCGAGCCGCCGGGCTAGCGAAAGCCCTTCTCCGGGTGCCCAGACCGGCCTCTCGAGGGGGCCCCTCACACAGTCTGGGCTGCATCAACAGTCGTCGCCACGACTCGAAGGGTCCTCGTCCGCGCTGCGAGGAGGACCCGACCATGGCACGACATCCCAGCCCAACCGCACGAAGCTCAATCGCACTCGCTCTGCTGCTCGCGGCGCCGCCGCTGCTCGCCCCAGCCGCCGGCGCCGAACCCCACCAGCTCACCCCGATCGGGGAGTGGGGCAGCGGGGTGTACAACGAGCTCTAGGTGGAGGGCTCGCTGGCCTTCTGCGCCGCCAGCGATGCCGGTCTGGACATCATCGACCTGAGCGATCCGGCGAACCCGGCGCTGGTCAGCAACACGGTCCTCCCCGGCTCGGCGCAGGCCGTCGCCGTTTCCGGCTCGTATGCCTACGTGGCATACAGGCGTCCGAGCTCGAACCCCGGCGGGATCCAGATCCTCGACATCTCCGACCCGGCCGAACCGAGCGTCGTCGGGACGTTCGAAGGCTCGGCCGGGCACGTGACGGCGCTCTTCGTCGCCGGCACTCACGCCTATCTGGGCTACCGGTCGACCGGGCTGGACATCGTCGACGTGTCGGACCCGGCCGCCCCGACCCTGGCAACGGGCTTTCGGGGCGTCGACCACGTGCAGAACGTCTATGTCGCCGGCAACTACGCCTATCTCGCGGCCCGCGGCGAGAAGCTCTGGATCCTCGACGTCTCCGACCCCTCGGCACCGGTGCCGGTCTATCAGTACACCGTCCCCGCCTTCGTGCACGACGTCTTCGTTTCCGGGAGCTACGCCTACCTGGCCACCAACGTCAGAGGGTTGGAGATCCTCGAGGTATCGAACCCGGCGGCACCGACCTTCGTCACGCAGTTCTCGGGCGCCGGCGCTCTGAACAACCTCTTCGTCGCCGGCTCGAAGCTCTACTGCGTCGCGACCGATGGTGCGGTCCGCATCATCGACGTCGCGGTCCCCGCGATACCGGCGGTGGTCGGCACCTACGACGACTCCGTCTCGGGCGACGTCAGGCTCTTCGTCGCCGGCACGGACGTCTACTTCGCGGACCTCAACCACAGCAACCTCCGGCTGGTCGACGCGTCGCTGCCCGCGAGTCCGGCTCTCCTCGGGACGTGGGCAACCCCCGGCGTCGTCCACGGCGTCGCGGTCTCCGGAAGCCACGCCTTCGTCGCCACTCGTCACCACGGTCTGGCCGTGGTCGACATCAGCAACCCCTCGGCCCCCGAGCTGGTGACCACCCACGTGCCGTCGTCGGGCACCTACTACCCGGAGGTGACCCACCTCGCGGTAGAGGGTGACGTCGCCTATATCGCTTCCTGGAAGACGCTCGAGATCCTCGATGTCTCCATCCCGGCCACTCCGAGCCTTCTCGGCAACTACACCACGACCAAGACGATCGACGACCTCGCCGTGTCGGGGAGCTACGCCTACGTGGTCACCTACCAGGGCTCGCTCGAGATCGTCGACGTCTCCAACCCGGCGCTGGCGTGGAAGGCGGGGGAGTACGACCCGGCCGGCTACCCCTGGGGGGTCTTTGTAGCCGGCGGTCACGCCTACCTGGGGTGCCGCTCGGGCTGGATCGAATGGCTCGAGATCATCGACGTCTCCCAACCCTGGGCGCCCTCCAAGATCAACGAGCTTCCCGTCGGGCGGCCCTTCGTCCAGGGTGACTACGCGTATCTGACCAACAACACCCTTTTCCGGGTGTACGACGTCTCGGACCCCGCCTCGGCCTCGTTGGTGGGAAGCTGTCCGTGCACCAATTGTGGTCGCCCCTACGTCGCGGATGGCTTCGCCTACCTCCGCGCTCGCGACCCGGTCGGGAACTACTACCACCTCCAGGTGATCGACGCCTCGGACGTCTCCGCCCCCTTGGAGAGCGGGCTCTACTCCACTCCCGGCGGCGCGCACCGGAGCGCAGCCGACCCCTATCGCGTGTACGTCGCCGACGGCACCAGCGGCAAGCTGGTGATCTTCCGGATCGAGTCCTTCCTCGCGGTGGCCGACGCCAGCGTCGTCGAAGGCCATTCGGGGCCGCGGACGCTGAGCTTCGACGTTACCCTGACCCGGCCCTCGGACGAGGTGATCACCGCCGCCTACGACACCGCCGACGGGACCGCCACCACCGCCGGCAACGACTACCAGGTGAGCTCGGGGACGGTGGTCTTCGCGGCCGGTGACACCGAGGAGCCGGTCGACGTGACGATCCTCGGCGACACCGACATCGAGCCCGACGAGACCCTGTCGCTGGGCCTCTCGGCGCCCGTCGGTGCGCTGCTGCTGGACGACACGGCGACCGGCACGATCGTCAACGACGATCCCAACTGCTTCCGGCTGACCCTCAGCCATCTGGGAGCGGGCGCCGATCCCGCCGCCACCCCCGCGGCGGACCCCGGCTGTCCGCCGGATCACTACCGGCCGGGCACGCTGGTGGAGCTTCTGGCGCTCGCCGACCCGGCGTGGAAGGTGGCGAGCTGGACGGGCACCAGCGACGACGCCAGCGAATCCTCCTACAACACCCTGACCATGCCCGCCAACGACCACCCGGCCAGCGTCACCTATGTGGCGGGCGTGCCGGCGTCACTGGTTCTCCGCAATCTGGAGATCGACTCGACGCGGCTCTTCGAGGCCTGCGTCTCCATCCTGGCCGATGCCTTCGCCGTCGTCGCGCCGGGCGACGCGACCCTCAGCGCCGGCGACAGCCTGGCGCTGGGCAACGGGTTCTTCGTGGAGCAGGACTGCAACTTCACGGGCCAGCTGCAGCTGGCCGCCGGTTGCTCGCCGTAGAGCCGCTCGCGGACGCCCGGCGGTAGGGCGTCCGGACCCGACTTCTCGCGGTCGGGGCGCCTTCCAGGGCGCCGGGATTCTCTGCTAGCTTAGCCCCCCAGCCAACCGTGAGTCTGGCCGCGGCCGGACTCCGAGACCGCCGAGTCCGGCGCCCGGCGAGGCGGCCGACTCTCTTTGCTCTCGAAACGGAGGTCCAGCATGAAGCGCTCGCTCCCAGCACCCGTCCTATTGCTCCTGGTGGCGCTCGTCGCCGCCATCCCGGCCGTCCTGTCGGCCGGCGAGCCGGACCACGACGCCATCGCCGCGAGCCTGGTCAACGAGTCGGTCGGCGTCCGGCCCGGCGAAGTCGTGCTGATCAACGGCAATCCGGACCAGCTCGACATGATGGCCGCGGTCCAGGTGGCGGTCGCCAAGGCCGGCGGGCAACCGATCCTCGTGATGAGCATCCCGCAAGCGAACAAGCGGGCCGTCATGGAGACGCCGATGGAGCACCTCGAGCGCACGCCGACCGCCGGCCTGCTGCTCAACCGGATCGCCGACGTCACGATCAACGTCGGCTCCGTCCAGTCGCCGGGTCTGTTCGCCGACGTGCCCGAGGAGCGGCTGGCCGCCCTGCGCGCGGCCGGAGCGCCCCTGACCGCGGCCTTCAGCAACCTGAGCACCCGCAACGTCAACCTGGGACAGACCGGTGGGGTGCCGACCGCCGCCTACGCCGCGTCGCTCGGCGCCGACTACGGCGAGGTCAGCGGCATCTTCTGGGAGGCGGTGGCCGTGCCGCCGGCGGAGCTCGCGCAGCGAGCCGAGACGATGGCGGGCAAGCTCGCCGCCGGCGCCGAGGTGCACCTGACCTCGGCGGCGGGCACCGATCTCAAGCTCGCCGTCGCGGACGCGCCGGCGCGGATCAACGCCGGCCGGGTCTCCGACGTCGTGGCTCCCACCGGCCCGCGCTCGGTCTGGCTGCCGGCCGGCGAGGCCTACGCTTGCGCCCAGGCGGGCAGCGCGACCGGAACCCTGGTCGTGCCGTTCCTCAACTTCCGCGGCGTCGGCATCGAGAACCTGAAGCTGACCTTCGCCGGCGGCCGGCTCACCGGGATGACGGCCGACTCCAACGCCGAGATGCTGCAGCGCTACCTCGATCAGACCGACGAGGCGACCAAGGAGCTGTCGGTCGTCGACTTCGGGCTCAATCCGAAGAGCCGCACGCCGGCCGGATCGCGGGTCATGTCCTGGGAGATGGGCGGCATGGTCACGCTCTCCATGGGCAACAACAGCTGGGCGGGCGGCGACAACCACGCCAACGGCGCCCTCAGCCTGCACGTGCCCGGCCTGACGGCGACGGTGGGCGGCGAGACCGTCGTCGAGGGGGGAAAGCTCGAGCTCTGAGCGGGGAGCCTCGCCGACGACGACGAGCTGCGGCGATCCGGGCGGTGAGGGGGGCTCCACCGGGCGGATCCGGGGGGCGCCGAGCGCCCCCCGGTTGCGAGCCGCCCCGCGAGCGGCTACTCTTTGCCGCCTGATCCGACAACCGGAAACACACGAGGGAGGCCAGATGAGCCGAGCATGGATTCCTGCAGTCCTGATCGCGTTTGCCGCGGTGGCGGTGTCGTGCGCGCCGCCGGAGAGCGAGGAGCCGGAGGTCGCCGCCGAGCCCGCGGCCGCCGAAGAGATCGCCGACGCCACGGTGGTCGACCCGGACCACTACAAGGTGGAGTTCGAGAACGAGCGGGTGCGGGTGGTGCGGATCACCTACGGCCCCGGCGAGACGTCGGCGATGCACCGCCACCCGGACCACGTGACGGTCATGCTGACCGACCTCCACGGGGAGTTCCACCTGCCCGACGGGA
>CAYGCW010000205.1:0-5385 GCA_964348465.1 uncultured Acidimicrobiia bacterium
CCGACCCGGTGGCGCGCATGGTGTGCGTGCTGCTGTCCGACTGGGCGCCCAAGACGACCGGCGAGGTCGTCCACGTCGACGGCGGGTTCCACGCCATCGCAGCGGGAGAGGAGTAGCAGCCGCCGAACCGGGGCGACGGCCACGTGCCGCGCAACCGAGCGAGGGCCGCAACCGGGTCGGTCTCGGCTATGGCGGCGTCGCCACCCTGCGGGACCCGGGGGCGGGGGCGGACGCCGGCTTCAGCGCGGGTCCCGTTCCACCACTCCCGGACGGCGCGGCAGCGCCACCACGAACGTGGCCCCGCCGCCGAGCGTCGGCTCGAACCAGACCCGGCCGCCCATCGCCTCGGTGAGCCCGCGCACGATGGACAGACCGAGGCCGGCGCCGGCCCCGCGCCGGACCTCGTGAGCGTCGACCTGCGTGAACCGGTCGAAGACATGGTCGTGCAGCTCGTAGGGGATGCCCGGCCCGTGGTCGGCGACTCGAATGCGGACCTCGCGGCCCACCGGGTGGGCGCCGATGTCCACCGGTGACCCGGAGGCGTAGCGGAAGCTGTTCTCGATCAGGTTGATGAGGACACGCGACAGGTGCTCGGGGTCGGCTTGGAAACCGCCGAGGTCGTCGGCGATGTCGAGCCTGATCACGTTGTCGGCACCGGGGAGACTCTGGATCAGCTCCTTGATGAACGCGGGAAACTCGATCGGCTCCGGCCGTACCGGCAGGGCCCGACCGTCGAGTCGGGAGACGACCAGCAGGTCCTCGATGAGCCCTTTGAGCCGGGTCGCCTGCTTGCGTGCCGAATCGAGGAGCTGGCGGGCGCTCGGGTCCTCAGGGGCGAGCTGCGGGCGCGCCAGCGTCGCCAGCGCCCCGATGATCGACGTCAGCGGGGTGCGGAGCTCGTGGCTCACCGTGGACACGAAATCGGTCTTGAGGCGGGCGAGCTCCTCCATGCGGGCGGTGGTGTCCTGCGCCTCCTGGAATCTGGCCAGGTGGTTGAGGATCAGCGCCGCAGGCGCCGAGAGCGACTCCAGCACATCCAGGTCTGCGTCGGTGAAGGGCCCGCGCCACTTGTCGGTGACCATGAGAACGCCGATCGTCTGGGATTCCAGGCGGAGGGGCACGGCGGCGACGTTGTCGTCGGCCAGGTCAGCGAGGAGCGGGTCGTCCTCGAATGAACCGGCGTCGTTCTCCATGGCCGGCTCTGAGGCGATGAACACCCGCTGCGCCAACCCTCGCTCGGTCAGCAGGAGCCGGTAGCCCTCGGCCCTGAGCGCGTGGCCCGCCACCCAGATCGGCGAGATCACCTCCAGGGCGTTCTGCTCCGGCGAGTAGAACAGGACGACGCCCACTTTGGCGTCCACCGACCCGGCAACCCTGCTCACCAGCTCCGGCAGCACCTCGCCGATCGACGTTCCCGCCCCGATCGTCCGGGAGACGGCGTAGAGGCGGGTCAGGTCGGCCTCGCGGGCTTGCAGCTCGGCCTTGCGTTGCTGGAGAGCGGCCAGCTGCTCCTCCGTGGCGCTCAGGTGGCGCCCCAAGGACAACGAGAGCAGCAGCGCCAACAACGCGACCACACCGAGCGTCGCCAGCCCGACCACCACCTCTGCGGCGGACAGGGAGGCGGGCGAGCCGGCCACTGCGAGCAGGTAGCCGGCGGCGGTCAGGCCCGACACCAATGCGAGCAGGGCGGGCCGCAGGAGCAGCGCGGCGGCGAGGACGACGACGGCTGCGTACCCGGCCAGCAGCGGCGGGCCGTTGCGCACTTCGTTCGTGGCGACGAGCCCCACCACCAGCGCGCCGGCCCAGGCGACCGCCACCACATCGCCGATCGGGAGGTCGATGATTCGCCGCCACGGAACGGCGGTGACGACGGCGGCAGCGACCCCGAGGCCCAGCATCGGCACCCATACCTCAGGCTCGCCGATCACGCCGTGGCTGATCGCGAACCCCGCGAAGACCCCCAGCAGGACCCAGGAAACCACGATGCCGACGCGGACCACCATGCGGCGGTGGTCGGAGATCACGCTGCGCTGCTTGCCGGGGGGGTCCGAGTCCGTCACGGTATCCTCGCGCCGATGGCCCGCGTTCTTCTCCTCTTCGGTGGCCGTTCGGCCGAGCATGAGGTTTCCTGCGTCTCGGCGGTGGCCGTGACCGACGCGCTGGAGACTGCCGGCCACACCGTCACCGCCGTTGGCATCGACCGCGGCGGCGGTTGGACGCTGGCCGACCCGAACCGGCGCCCGATGGCGGCCGAAGGGCCTTCGGTCTCGCTGAGCATCCCGTCGGGGACATTACGCACTCCCGGGGGCCCGGTCGAGTTCGACGTCGTCTTCCCGGTCCTGCACGGACCGTACGGCGAGGACGGGACGATCCAGGGCGCCCTCGAGATGGCGGCCGTGCCCTACGTGGGGTCCGGTGTGCTCGGCTCGGCCGTCGGCATGGACAAGGACTTTGCGAAGCGCCTCTTCCGCGATGCGGGGCTTCCGGTCGCCGATCACCAGGTCGTCGGCCGCCGTGACTGGGACGAGAGCCCCGGCTCCGTGGTCGCCCGGCTCGTCGCCCGTCTGGGACTGCCGGTGTTCGTGAAGCCGGCCGCCCTCGGCTCGTCGGTCGGCGTGGCCAAGGCCGCTTCGGACCACGAGGCCAAGCAAGCGATCGAGGACGCGTTCCGCTACGGCGGCAAGGTCGTGGTGGAGGAGGCGGTCGCAGCCCGCGAGATCGAGGTGGGGGTGCTCGACGGGCCGCGAGTGTCGGCGCCGGGGGAGATCGTGATCGAGGCGGACTGGTACGACTACTCGGCCAAGTACGAGGACGAGACGTCCCGGTTCGTGACTCCCGCCGACCTCTCCCCAGCCGAGACCGAGCAGGCCCGCCACCTCGCCGCCGCGGCGTTCACGGCGCTGGAGCTGCGGGGGCCGACCCGGGTGGACTTCTTGTTCGAGGAGGGCCGGAGAGGGTTCCTCGTCAACGAGGTCAACACCATGCCGGGCTTCACGCCGATTTCGGGCTTCCCGCAGATGTGGATGGCGAGCGGCATGACCTACGCCGAGCTGTGCGACGATCTGGTGAGGTCGGCCCTGGGCTGACGCCATTGCCCGCAGCCCGCCGGAGGCGCCGGCCGGTGCTTCCGCGAGGCGTGGTTCGATCTACAGCTTGACGACGGGGCAGGTCAGGGTGCGGGTGATTCCCTCGATGGCCTGGATCCGGGCGACGACGAGCTTGCCGAGTTCGTCGACGTCGGCGGCTTCGGTGTGCACGATGGCGTCGTAGGGGCCGGTCACCGCCTCCGAAGATTTCACGCCGGAGATCTTGGCGACCTCGCTGGCGACCTGCGCCGCCTTGCCAACCTCGGTCTGGATGAGAACGTAGGCCTGGACCAACTTGCCTCCCTTGGGATCGGCTGAGCCTCGGCGCCGACTATACCGACTCGCCGACTGCTCGGGAACGGCACGTTCGGGGACGTCGGCCTAGTACCCGTCGGCGCCCAGACGGAGGCGATACGCGTACAGGTCGCCGTCGTCGTCCCGGGTGTCGAAGATCACCCGCTGGCCCTGGCGAAGCGTGCGAAACACGCTGCCGTCGAGGGAGCCCGGGCCGAGCAGCACCTCGCTGCGATCGTCGTCGCGCACGATCACACCCACGCCGGTGGTCGGGTCGTAGATCTTGACGACGCCCTGCAACGAGCACTCCTTGATGCGGCGCGGCGGGATTATAGGAGGCGCCGGGTCGGCGGCCCGGTCAGACCTTCTCGACCTTGCCGGCCTTGATGCACGACGTGCAGGCGCGAATGCGCTTGGAGTTCGAGCCGTGCTTCACTCGCACCCGCTGCACGTTGGGCAGCCAACGGCGGCTCGAGCGCTTGTGGGAGAAGCTGACCTGCTTCCCCACCCACGGCTTCTTTCCACAGATGTCGCAGCGTTGGGCCACGTGGGGGTACCTCCGGGCGGAGCGGCCGCAAGCGTAGCAGCGGGCGCCGCCTACCGGGTGCCGAGGCGGAGCGATCTGCGGCTCGCCTCTGCCACAATGGAGGGCTGCCATGGCACTCACTGCCCCCGACATCAAACGCGTCCTCCAGCGCTACCTCGACCGTTTGCGGCACCACCGCGACGACCTCAATCGCCTCAACGTGTACCCGGTGCCCGACGGCGACACCGGCACCAACATGACGTTGACCGTGGAGTCCGTCATCGAGGCCGTCGCCAGCGCCGAGTCCATGGAGGATCTGGCGAAGGCGATCGCCCACGGCTCGTTGATGGGCGCCAGCGGCAACAGCGGCGTGATCCTCTCTCAGATCCTGCGGGGCCTCGCCGACGTGATCCGCGAGTCGGAGTCGCTCGACGTCGGCGACGTCGTGGAGGCCCTCGACCGGGCGTCGGCGGCTGCCTACGAGGCGGTGATGCGGCCCGTCGAGGGCACGATCCTGACCGTGCTGCGGGAGGCGGCCGAGGCCGCCCAGAGCGCTCCGACGCCGGCCGGCGCCGACCTGGCGGCTTTCCTGCGGGCCGTCTACGCCCGCGCCGAGGACGCGCTGGAACGGACTCCGGAGCTGCTCCCGGTGCTGAAGCAAGCCGGAGTCGTCGACGCCGGCGGCGCCGGGTTCCTGTTGCTGCTGGCAGCGTTCCTCGAAGAGGTATCGGGCGAAGAGGTGTCGTTGCCGGGGCGGATCTTCAGTGCCGCCGCCGCCCGGGTGGCGAGTCTGGCGGCGGCATCGTCCGGGAGAGCCGAGCCGGACGTGTCGGAGCTGCGTTACGAGGTCATGTACCTCCTCGATGCCGCGGACGCCGCCATCGGCGGGTTCAAGGAGGCCTGGCGGGCGATCGGAGACTCGATCGTGGTGGTCGGCGGGGACGGCACCTGGAACTGCCACATCCACACCGACGACATCGGTGCCGCCGTCGAGGCTGGCATCGACGCCGGCAGGCCGTACGACATAAGGGTCACGGACCTGCTCGAGCAGGCCGCTGCCGAGGGTTACCACGGCGCCGGCGAGTTCGAGCCGCTCCCCGAGGTGGCCGACGCGGCGATCGGCGTCGTGGCCGTGGCGGCCGGCGAAGGCCTGGCGGCGCTGTTCCGCGGCCTCGGGGCGCAGGGCCTGGTGGTCGGTGGACAGACGATGAACCCTTCGCTGGCCGACCTCCTGGCGGTGGTCGAAGCGGCGCCGGCACCCACCGTGGTGCTGCTCCCCAACAACAAGAACATCATCCCCGTCGCCGAGCGCGCCGACGCCGCTTCGGTCAAACGTGTCATCGTCGTGCCCACCCGCAGCATCGCTCAGGGCCTCGCCGCACTGGTCGCCTACACCCCCGACGCGAAGGACGCCGACGCCCTCGCCGCCGCGATGGCGGGAGCGGCTCACGACGTCCGCAGCGGCGAGGTCACGAGAGC
>CAYGCW010000206.1:0-5330 GCA_964348465.1 uncultured Acidimicrobiia bacterium
GGACGGCAGGCTGGCGGATTCCGGACGCCAGCGAGCGGGCGGCGTCGTCGGCGGCGTCGGGTTCGGCGCCCACCACCGCCGCTCCCGGCCGGAGGGCGGCGGCAACCAGGGCCGCGCCCGACAGCAGCCCACCACCGCCGATCGGGGCCACCAGCACGTCCAGCTCGGGCACCTCTTCGAGGAACTCGAGGGCCGCGGTGGCCTGGCCCGCGATGATGGTGGGATCGTCGTACGGGTGGATGAAAGCGGCTCCGCTGCGGGCCTGGACGACCGCCGCGGCGAGCTCCCGCTCACCTGGCTCGCACACCTCGATGACCGCGCCGTAGCCGGCGACGGCTGCGGTCTTGACCGGGTTCGCATCGCGCGGGATGACGACCGTGCAGCCGACGCCGCGCACCGCCGCTGCCCACGCCAGGGCCGCGCCGTGGTTGCCCGACGAGTGCGTGAGTACGCCGCGGGCGGCGTCGGGAAGTCGGAGCACGGCGTTGAGGGCGCCCCGTGCCTTGTAGGAGCCGGTCTTCTGGAGGCTCTCGCACTTGAACCACACCCGGGCGCCCAGCTCGCGGTCCAGCGTTCCGGAAGTCAGGACGGGAGTGCGGTGCACGATGCCGGCGATGCGCGCGGCGGCCGCGCGTACGTCGTCGATGCCGGGGGCGGCAGGAGGCACCGGGGCACCGTAGTGGGCGGCGGACTGCGGCCGCTCAGCCCGAGCCGCCGATGTCCAGATCGAAGGCGTCGTACACGAGATCGGCGCCCTGCTGGCGGTGGCGGGACAGCGCACCGAGCAGCTCGAGAGCCTCCTGTCGTACCACTTCCACGTCGCCGCCCGACTCGCCGCCGAGCCGGTCTGCGGACGCGACCAGCGCCACGGCGGCTTGCAGCAGCCCAGGGTGCTCGGCCCTGAGGGCCGCGATGCGCGGCTCGAGGCGGGGAGCCTCATCGCTCATCGCGTCGAAGATCCCGCCCGACGCTTCGGTGTCAGAGGCATGCTGGGCCAGCGCGTCGCGTAGCCACTCGGCGTCGCGTCGCAGGTCCTTGCGCCACGCACCTACCGCGGCCGGCCTGGCCAGCGTCACCTCCATGGCGCACATTGCCTCGTGCAGCTCACGGCGCCGCCGGCGGGCGGTGCTGATCGCTCCTTCGGGATACATGGTGCCGTCATCATGGCCGCGCCGGCCGGCTCCGAACAGGGCATTTCGTCACTCTCTCACACGGGGCGCACCGGGTGTCGGCACCGTGGAGGTGCCCGCCGCGGCCGGCACGCGGTCACCCGGCAGGCCTTAGGCTCGTCGCATGCGGCGAGTCGAGCCGGGCCCGGGACAGGAATCCGTGTGGGACTACCCGCGCCCCCCGCGGGTCGAATCGGCCCCGCACCCGGTGCGGGTGGAGTTCGCCGGGGTGGCGGTGGCGGCAACGCAGCAGGCTCTGCGCGTGCTCGAGACCAGCCACCCGCCCGTGTACTACGTGCCGCGGAGCGATGTCACCGCGGGCGTCCTCGTCGGTGGCCGCACTCGCACGTTCTGCGAGTTCAAGGGATGGGCGTCTCACTACACGCTGCGGGTCGGTGGCTCCGAGTCGGTCGACGCCGCCTGGACATACCTCGATCCCAATCCTGGCTACGAGGCCCTGGCCGGCGCCGTCGCCTTCTACCCGGGACGGGTCGACGCCTGCTACGTCCGCCACGAGCGGGTCCGGCCCCAGGCGGGCGACTTCTACGGCGGCTGGATCACCGGCTCGGTCGTTGGGCCATTCAAGGGAGGCCCCGGCACCGGGGGCTGGTAGCGGCTGCTAGTGATGCGGCGCCGGCCGGCTCGTCGCCGCAGCGGCCCAGTAGCCGTGAATCCGACGGACGAACGCGGCGGGCTGCTCTGAGTACAGGGCGTGTCCGATCGGCCGGGCCTCCCACTGCAGCTCGAGGCGGGCTCGGGCCGCCAGCACCAGCAGCAGCGTGCGCTCCCGCTCGTCGGCGGTGGCAGCCGGCTCGTCACGTACCAGATCGCCCAGAACGGCCAGGTCGTGCTCCTCCCCCAGCAGCTCCCCCAGACGGTCGAGCTCGGCCGCCTGCGGGGCGATCATCTCCGGATAGAGCGGCGCCAGCGCTTCGAGCTGGTAGCGCAGGTACTTGGCCCGCTTCCGCCACTCGTGGAAGGCGTCGGTCGTTCCGGACGAGTAGGAGGCGCGCATCGCCTTCCGTCCCCTGCGATAGGTGCGGGCCAGGCCGCGCCCGATGGGTTCGAATCCGGGGCCAACGCGGCGGGCGGCGAACCGACGGTCACCGGAGGTGCTCGGATCCCAGGCGGCGAAGCGGCGGCTGGCGGTCATGAGCGTGACGACGATGGCCGCCATCTCGTCGCGGTCGTCGAGGATCTGGGCTCGGGCAGCGGCATGTCGAGCGGCCAGGTAGGCGCGGGTGGCGCCAAAAGCGTCGGCCGCCAGGACGTGCCGGTAGCTCTCGCGGAGCCGGTCGAGCGTGGCGACCATCACTGCCCCGTCGCGCACCGGCGCCAGGCGGCGGCAGGTGTCGCGCAGTACCACGTTCTCCTGGCGGTAGGCGGTGCGGCCGACGTGGTCGCGCACCAGCCGCATCGCCGCCCGGGCGCGTTTGCCCGCCTTGCGGGCGGTGTGGACGGCTTCGTCCCTGTCGGGGTTGCTGGTGAGGGCGGCCACCATGCGGCCGATCTGGCCGCCCACGACCCCCCGGGCGACGGGTCCGGCGCCCTGCTCGACGATGGCGAGCGAGCCGTCGCCGAGGGGGGCCGGTACGGCGGTGGGATCGGTCATTGGCGCAGGCGGGCGGCTGCGACGACGGCTTCCCGAGGCGCCCCGGCCGCGACGGGACGCTCGGTGCGGAAGAATAGGAAGAAGCACCAGGTGGCCAGCGCCGAGAGGAGGTGCCAGGCGGCGTGGGCCTGGAGGGGCGAGTCGGGGGAGCACCACGCGTGGTCGGCGGTGCCGGTGAGCCAGATGGCGTAGGCGACCATGAACGACCCGAGCCCGGCCCAGAACCACGGGGTGTATCGGCGCCGCCCGGGGGCGGGCTGGTTCGCCAAGACCGCCGGTAGCCACATGCCGAGCATCCACCAGTACTGGCCGGGCGACGCCGCCATCTCCGCCGGCGTGATGCCGAACACCGCGGCGAGAGCGAAGCCGACGAAACCAGAAGCCACCCGGACCGGCGTCGACCACCAGCGATAGACCACCTCCGACACGACCCACAGGCCGATCGACGCTGCGAACAGGTCGAGACCGATGCCGAGGTCCGGGCCCAGGAACCAGAATCCGGCACCGTACGCGGCCAGCAGCGTTGCGTAGACCGAGAACAGCGTCCGCTCCCGCCAGCGGCCGAGCACCGAGACGTTCACGAGCCAGGGTACGAGGATGTAGGCCACCATCGAGACGTTGTCGATCCACGCACCAAAGAACGTGTGGCTGCCGTGCATCACCATGGACCCGGGACCCAGGAAGAGCGCTGCCGACGCGTAGAGCAGGGCCACCGGGGTGTGGCCGATGAAGCGGTTCACCCGCGGGCGACGCCCGATCTCGTCCCGGGCCAGAGTCCCCAGCATCGCAAACCCTGCCACCACGAAGCCGAGGTTCCCGAGCGTGTTGACCGGTTCCCGGAGCAACCCGCCGGCGACTCGCTCGCACCAGCGGGATACCTCGCCGATTGCCTGCTCGTTGGCGGCGGGCGGGCCCCAGCCTGCCAGGCCGGCGGCGACGAACGTCGCGGCAAACACGGCTAGGCCTGCGGCGGCGATCCGTCGCGGCGTGTGCGGGTTGCGCATCCGAGCACGGTAACCGCCGGGCGGATCGACCGTGGGGTAGCCTCGACTCAGAGGAATGGTGAACCGCGTCAGGAGCATCGCTGTCATCCTGCTGTCGGCGGCGCTGGCGCTCGCCCTCCCTGCAACCTCGGCGCCGGCGGACGAGGGTGGCGGCATGGCAGGGATCGGCGTCGTCGACCCGAACCAGGGTCTCTGGTACCTGCGGGATCCCGGATCGGGAGCCACCACGTCCTTCTACTACGGCAACCCGGGCGACGAGCCTTTCATGGGCGACTGGGACTGCGACGGTGTCGACACGCCGGGCTTGTACCGGCGCAGCGACGGGTACGTGTACCTTCGCAACTCGAACACGCAAGGCATCGCCGACGTGTCGTTCTTCTTCGGCAACCCCGGTGACCAGCCGCTGGCAGGCGACTTCGACGGGGACGGCTGTGACACGGTTTCGATCTACCGGCCCTCCGAAGCGATGGTCTACGTGATCAACCGGCTGGGGGCAGGAGACGCCGGGCTCGGTGCCGCCGACCTCTTCTTCCGGTTCGGTGATCCGGGTGATCTCGCCCCCTTCGTGGGCGACTTCGACGGCGACGGTGTCGACACCCTCGGGATCTTCCGACCCCGGGAAGGCAAGGTGCACTTGCGGTCTGGCAACGAGCGCAGGGCCGCTGCCGACTCCTTCGACTTCGGAGCGGGCGCCAGCACCGTGCTCGCCGGCGCCTGGACCGGCGCTGCGGACATGCTCGCTGCGCACCGAGGCGGCGCAGGCACGTTCGACCTGGTGGACGGCGCCCTCTCCGGCCTGGCGGAGATCGCCTACGGCAACGAAGCGCACCGGCCCATCGCCGGGCGGTTCGGTGAACTGCCCGGTCGGAGCCAACCCCCGCCCGCCCATCCACCGTATCCGAACGTCGGGTCGGGCAAGCGGATCATCTACTCCAACAGCGAGCAGCGCGTCTGGCTGATCGAATCCGACGGGTCGCTGGCCAAGACCCATCCGGTCTCCGGGCGCAGGGGCGTGCCGGCGCCGGGCACGTACGCCGTCTACTCGAAGTCCTTGAAGGCCTACGCAGCGTACGGAGGCATCACCATGACTCACATGGTGAGGTTCGCGCACGGCTGGCGGCTTCCGTACGGCTTCCACTCGATACCCGTCTACCCGGACGGGAGGCCGCTGCAGGCGGAGGACCAACTCGGCACGTTCCAGAGCGCCGGCTGCGTGCGACAGCAGATGGACGACGCCATCTTCCTCTACAACTGGGCGCCGATCGGCACCAGAGTCCACGTCCTGCCCTGAGGGAGGCTGCCGATCGGGCGTAGGCGAGTCGGTGACCGACCTCCGTCGAGCGACGGGCAGCGAGCTCGCCCCGCGGCCGGCGGGCCGAAGGTCCCACGCAGTCGGGGCGAAGGTCCCGGGGGGGTGGCGCCGATAGACGCTTGTGAAGAATTTCACAATCACCCGTCTCACACGGAGGTGTCTCATGGCAAAGCGGCTTCGCACGATCGGCATTGTGCTGGTGGTGCTCGGCATGATCTTTGTGGTCGCCGGTG
>CAYGCW010000207.1:0-5321 GCA_964348465.1 uncultured Acidimicrobiia bacterium
GCGCTGCCGACGCACTGCTGATCGCCACCCCCGAGTACAACTACTCGATCTCCGGGGTGCTCAAGAACGCGATCGACTGGGCATCACGCGGCGGATCCGACGCGCCGATCACCCACAAGCCCACCGCGATCCTCGGCGCGGGCGGCCGCAGCGGCACGCTCAGGGCGCAGCTCCACCTGCGCCAGATCCTCTCGCACAACGACCTCCGGCTCGTTCAGAAGCCCGAGGTGCTGATCGACGGTGCCTGGACCAAGTTCGACGACGCGGGGCGCCTCGTCGACGAACGTCACCGCGAGCAGATCCGGCGGCTCCTCGAGAGCCTCGCCGACCTGGTCGAGCGCTACCGCAGCTGAGCCGGGCCGGTTGAGGCCGGTGGCGCACTCTGGCGGGCCGTTAGCCTCTACTGCCCGCGCCGCCGTCCGTGGTCTGCTTGTCGTGAACGAAGGCAGGCATGAAGCGCGAGGTGTGCGAGTTCCGGTGGGAGCACATCCCCTACCCCGAGGTGGCGGCGCTGCTGCGCGCCCGGGGGGCCGAGCTCATCCTCCCTTCCGGTGAGGCAGGCGCCCGCCGTGCCGAGCGCCGCATGGCCACTCTCTATGCCGAAGTCGGCAAACGCCAGGTCGCCCGCGATGTGATCGTCGACGTCGGCGAGCCTGAAGAGTCCGGCGGCCCGTTCCCCATCGTGCGCATCCCGGTGAGTTGGCGCGCCGCAGAACACTCCGAGCTGTTCCCGGTCATGGACGGCCAGCTCGAGGCCTACCCCATCGCCGCGGACCGCACGCAGATGTCGTTCCAGGGCAACTACCGTCCTCCGCTGGGCCGCCTCGGCGACACCATCGACGGCCTCTTCATGCATCGAGTCGCCGAGGAATCCGTGCAGCGCTTCCTGCGCTCGTTCGCCCAGCGGCTCCGCCACGCCTGGCTCGAGCAACGCTCGGGCACCCCGAAACGGACTCGGGCGCAGCATCAGCAGACTGCCTGAGCCGAGCCTGCTCGCTGCCCGCACGCCTCCGCCGAGAAGCAGACCTGGTTCCGTGGACGCATCCTGGTGCGAGGCTGACACGCGAAGAACCCCGCCACGGCGGGGTTCTTCTTCGCTATCCGAGAGGCCGAGCCGCTAGTCGGCGACGCGGTCCTTGAGGCCCTTGGCGGCCTTGAACGCCGGGTACTTCTTGGCGGCGATCTGGATGGTCTCCCCGGTGGCGGGGTTGCGGCCCGTACGAGCGCTCCGACTCCGGGTCTCGAATGTGCCGAAACCGCTGATCGACACCCTGCGCCCGGCGTCGAGCTCGACGGCGATGATGCCGTGCCCCGGCTTGCTGCTGAAGATCGCGTCGACCGCGTCACCCGCTTGCGCCTGGGTGAGCCCGGTCTTCTTGGCCAGCTTCTGCGCCAGCTCGGTCTTGTTCATAGGTCACTCCTTCGTCCACTCCCAGCCCGCTCGATGCGGGTACCGGGCCGGATCGGGGCCGCGGCCTCTCCGGCGGCTGGGCGGCCTGGTCTCGAATTGAGTCGCTGTCGGCACGGCGGCGCCGCGCCCAGGTCGGAACTCGTCTCCAAGCCCCGTTTCCCCTCCACAGCTCCTCGATTCCGCTTGTCAGTGCGGCACGATACCCCGATTCGCCTGCAAGACCGTGCCTTTTCGGCGTTCGCACCGGCCGGCGTCGCCCTAAGCTCGCAGGTCATGACAGCCCTGGTGGCCGTGTTCGGCTCGTCGACGATCGGTCCCGACGACGCCGAGTACGCCGACGCCCTCCACTGCGGCCGCCTGCTCGCCGAGGCCGGGTTCGGCGTGCTCAGCGGCGGCTACGGCGGGGCCATGGAGGCCGTGTCCAGGGGCGCCAAGGACTTCGGCGGCCGGGTCGTCGCCATAACGGCGCCCGCAGTGTTCCCCGACCGGGCCGGCGCCAATGCCTTCGTGGACGAGGAGCGGACTGCGCGTTCGATCACCGAGCGGATCCACATGCTGGTGCAGCCGGCGGCGGCGTCGATCACGCTCCCCGGCAGCATCGGCACGTTCACGGAGCTGGTGTCGGCGTGGAACGAGGCCTACCTGGCGGACCGGACGACGGGCCGGCCGAAGCCGGTGGTGGCGGTAGGGGCCGTCTGGGCCGAGCTGCTCGGCGCGCTAACCGCCCGTCTCGCCGTGCCCCCGGGACTCGTGACGACGGTGTCGGACGTCGAAGAGGCGGTGGCCGAAGTCGCCCGGCGCCTCGGCGCGGTGGCGTGACCGGCCTCCTACACTCGGCCGGCACCCTGAAGGAGCCGGCCCACCGGCCGGCCGCAACTCCGGAGGACGCAGCTACCCATGAGTGACGGCTTCTACCTCGGCGGAGAGCTCGACCGGGCCAGCGGCGAGCGAACCGACGCCGAGACCAGGTACGACCCCGGCGACCTGACCACCCACGGCGTGATCGTCGGCATGACGGGCTCGGGCAAGACGGGTCTCGGGATCATCTACCTGGAGGAGGCGCTGCTGGCCGGCATCCCCACGTTGATCCTCGATCCCAAGGGGGACATGACCAACCTGCTGCTGACGTTCCCGGAGCTGCGGCCCGCCGATTTCGCCCCGTGGATAGACGACGCCCAGGCCCGCAAGGAGGGAAAGTCGGTGGACGAACTGGCCGCCGAGACCGCCGAGCTGTGGCGCACCGGCCTCGAGTCGTGGGACCAGGGACCCGAGCGAATCGCCCGGCTGCGCGGGTCGGCCGGCTTCACGATCTTCACCCCCGGCTCCGAGGCCGGCGTGCCGCTCAACATCGTCGGATCGCTGGCGGCGCCTACGGTGCCGTTCGACGACGAGGCGGAAGCGCTGCGCGACGAGATCGAGGGATTCGTCTCCGGCCTCCTCGGGCTCGTCGGGATCGAGGCCGACCCGATCTCGAGCCGGGAGCACATCCTGCTGGCCAATCTCATCGAGCACTCGTGGCGGGAGGGCCGCGATCTCGACCTGGCGGCGCTGCTCGGTGAGATCCAGCAGCCTCCCATCCGCAAGCTGGGGGTGTTCGACGTCGACACGTTCTTCCCCGAGAAGGACCGCCTCGCCCTGGCCATGAAGCTCAACGGCCTGATCGCATCTCCGGCCTTCACCTCGTGGCTGCAGGGCCCGCCGCTCGACGTGGGAAGCCTGCTCTTCGGCGAAGGGGGCAAACCGCAAGCCGCCGTCATGTACCTCGCACACCTCTCCGAGGAGGAACGCCAGTTCATCGTGACGCTCATCCTCTCCAAGGCGGTCACGTGGATGCGCCGTCAGGCGGGCACCGGGGACCTGCGGGCACTGATCTACATGGACGAGGTGTTCGGCTTCGTGCCGCCGACCGCCAACCCCCCCGCCAAGAAGCCCATCCTGACGCTCCTCAAGCAGGCGCGGGCGTTCGGCGTCGGGCTGCTCCTCTCCACGCAGAACCCCGTCGACCTCGACTACAAGGCGATGTCGAACGCGGGTACGTGGTGCATCGGCCGGCTCCAGACCGAGCGCGACAAGGCCCGCATCCTCGAAGCGCTCCAATCGGCGCGGGGCGACGCCGACCCCACCGCGCTCGACAAGCTGATCTCGGGGCTCGGCAAGCGTCAGTTCCTGCTGCACAACACCCACGAGAAGGCACCGGCGCTGTTCACCACGCGGTGGGCGCTCTCGTACCTGCGCGGCCCGCTGACGAAAGCCCAGGTGGAGCGCCTCAGCGGCGGCGCCCGGGAGCGCTTCGCGCCCGCCACGCCGGCGCCGACGGCGGCGGCGGCGCCGGCGGCCCCGGCCGCCGAGCCGGCGCCGGCCTTGGCGGCGGACGAGAGCCCGGTGGCGCCCAACGTCGCCGAGGGTATCCACGTCGGCTTCCTCGACCCGGCGGCACCGTGGGCAGCCGAAGTGGGGGCCGACACCGGCGGTCGCCGGCTGCAGGCGGCCCTGGCGGCCCGGGTCCACCTCTTCTACGACGAGACGGCCGCAGGCCTCAAACACGACGAGGAGTGGGAGGCGCTGTTCACGCCGCTCGAGGAACGCTTCGACCCGGGCACCGGCGTGGCGGTGGACTACGACGATCGGGACTTCCGGACGCAACCACCTGAGGAGGCCGTCTACGTGCTCCCCGGGGCTCCCCTCGACCGCAAGTCGTGGTTCAACTCGGCCGAGTCGGCGATCAAAGACCACCTGTATCGCAACCGCTCCATCGAGATCTACAAGAACCGGTCGCTGAAGCTCTACTCCCGGGTCGGCGAGGGCCGGGACGAGTTCGCGGCCCGCTGCGACCGCGCCGCCCAGGAGGCTGCGGACACCGAGATCGCCAAGGAAAGAGACTCGTTCGAGTCGAAGCTGCGCCGCCTCAAGGAGCAGGCCGACACCGCCGCCCGCCAACTGGACGACCTCCAGGAGCAGGTCACGGGCAAGCGGCGCACCGAGGTGCTCGACGGGATCGGGAGCTTGCTCGGCGGCCTCCTCGGGGGCCGTAGCACGGCCAGGACGATGTCCCGGGCGAGCCGTCGCCGCAGCGAGACCCGGCGGACCGAGCAGCGGCGCCGCAGTACCGAGGCCAAGCTCGAGTCCAAGCTCGCAGAGATCCAAGACCTCGAAGAGGACCTCTACGCAGAGGTGGAGCAGATCAACGACGAGTGGGAAGAGAAGGCCGGCGACATCGAGACCCTCGAGGTGGGGCTGGAGAAGCAGGACATCGACGTCGTCGGAGTCACGCTCGTCTGGGTTCCGGTGGCGTGATGGCGCCACGCCGGCAGCCGGCCCCCATCGGTTAGCCTCGGCCCATGACCGCCCGCCCCGCCATCGTCCGACTCGACGAAGCCGTCGACGACGGGGAAGCCCGCGTCAGCGTGGCGCTGGAGTGGGGGGAGGACAGCTATGTGGGGAACGCGGCCGGCCAGGCGGATCCCGACCTGCGTCCCCGGCTGGTCGGGGAGGCAACCCTGCGCGCCGTCGAGGCGGTGGCCTCCGGACGGCTTCGGCTGAGTCTCGAAGCGGTCGCCACCACCGATCTCGGCCCCAGCCGGATCGCAACCGCCCAGATCCGCATCATGGGGACCGAGCACCTCCTCGTGGGGTCGGCGCTGCTCTCGGAGGCGGACCCGTCGCTGGCGACCGTCAAGGCGGTGCTGGACGCCATCAACCGGCCGCTCACCAGGGTCATCTGAGAGGTCAGTCGCAACCCGGAAGGGACTCGCGCGTAGGCCGATAGGCGACGGTGCGGCCGGCTGCGGTCGCCTCGAACGAGGAAGTGGGCTGGAGGGAGGCCGGGATCGGGGCCCGAGACCGACCGGCGCGATTCCGGCCGGGCTGGAAGCCGATCAGGCGCCTTCGACGATCGCCCACAAGAGGTCGC
>CAYGCW010000208.1:0-5301 GCA_964348465.1 uncultured Acidimicrobiia bacterium
AGGCCAGGCCGCACCATTCTTCGTAGTTGTCGTAGAACGTGCGCCCGCCGTCCCAAGTCGCCAGCAGGCCGGTTCTCCATCTGAACAGCGAATTGAGGCGGGCCCGGCGCCCGTGCCACGAGTCGTCGCGGGCCGGCTCGAACACGTACTCCAGCGTCGGGAAGTAGAGGCCGTCGTCGGACTCGGCGAGCAGCGTGGCGTCGAGAGGCCCGGCGTGGATGACCGGTCCCGAGGCCTGCGGGCCGTGCCGGGGAGGACCGGCCGCGTAGAGCCGGTACCCGTCCCCCTGCCGCACCACCCAGGGATCCTTCACGAAGCCGAGGCCGAAGTCACCCGCCGCCACGGCGGTGCGCCGGGACTGCGCCTCGAACCCGGCGGGCTCGGACGCCCGGATGACGTCGATCCGCCACCGGCCGGTGGCGGCGTACTCGTACGACACGTAGAGGCGCCACTCGTCGTCGTCGTGGCGTACGCAATGGCCCACCTCGATCGACGTCGCCGCCAGTTCCTCCTTGGCCGCCGACCAGACGTCGTCGAATCCGATCCCATCGTCGCTGAGCGCCACCGCGCAGCGGGCGCCCCGGCCCCGCTCCAGCGGGGTCCGTTCGCGGTAGAAGAGCGCGAAGACCCCTGACGCCGGGTCGTGCCACACCTTGGGGCCTCCCACCCAGAAGCCGTACCCGGGTCCCGGCGGCTCCCGGATGATGCGACCGGCGGAGGGATCGAAGACGGGCAGTCCGGCGGGTTCCATGCCGGGGGCGCCTGGCGGCCTAACCGATCAGCTTCCGGTCGCAGTCCCGCAGCCGCCGTGACAGGCCGGCGAGGATGCCGCGAGCGAGCCCCGGCGATTCGTCGAGCAGCTTCGAGAACTGGGGTCGGTGAACCTCGAGGACGGCTCCGTCCGTGTCCATCTGCACGGTCGCCGACCGCGGCTCGCGGTCGAGGAGCGACATCTCGCCGAAGAAGTCACCTGCGCTCAGGGAGTTGATCTTCCGCCCGTCGCGGCGGACGGTGGCGCCGCCGGTGACGATCACGTAGAAGGCGGTGCCCAGCTCGCCCTGCTTGGCGAGCACGTCGCCGGCCGCGACGCTCGCCTCGTCGGCGACGCGGGCGACCGCGTCGAGCTGGCGCTTGGGCAACGTGGCGAAGAGTGGGACCTCTTTCAGCAGCTCGACCTTGTCGGATCGCTTCTTCAAGATCGCCATGTGCGCAGCCTCCGCGCTCGTCGCCCTCGCGAGTCTAGGAGCGAGCCCCCGCCGATGCGGGTCCGGCCGAACCGCGGCGCAGGTAGCCTGGGCGCCCCATGTCCCGCCAGCACGGCAAGCGACGCCCCTCGCCTTCGGCCCACGCCCAGGAACGGGCCCGGGAGAAGCCGCCGCCGGCGCCGGCGCCGCCGGCGGCGCCCGCGGCCGACGCGGCACCCGCCGCACCGGTGTCGCAGCGGCGCAAGTGGATCGCCGTCGGCATCTCCTCGCTCTTCCTGTACGTCAGCTACCTCGCCATCCTCGTCGCGTTTCTGGCGGCCGCGGACTCCGACGAGCGCCAGGTGGAGGCGGCCGAGGTGGCGGTGCCGATGACGCTCGGCCTGGTGCTCGCGCCGTTCGTGTTCGGCTCGCTGGCGTACGTCTCCCGCCATCCGCGGGCAGGCCGTGCCTTGCTGATCGCCATGGCGCTCTCCCTGCTGGCGGCGCCGGTGACGGTGGCGCTGCGCGATCCGGTCACCGGAATGGTGGTGGGCTTCGGCGCCGGGGCAGCCGTCACATTGCGGCCCGAGCCGGGTATCGGCCTCCGTCCCCGGGTGTGGGCGGTCCTCGCCGTCGCCGTCTACACGGCCATCCTCATCCGGTCGTTCCCCGGCGTGGGGTTGCTGGCCGTACCCATGCTCCCCGTGACCGCGGTCGCGCTCGCCGACGTCGTTGCCGCGCGCCGGGCGGCCCGTCTCGCCGCCGCAGGACGGCCATGACCCAGCGGCTCGCGGGGCCGGCCGAGGCATGGCATGCCCTCGACGTGGCGGACGTGGCTCGCATCCTCGACGTCGATCCGCAGGGCGGCATCGATGCCGCCGAGGCCGCCCGGCGGCTCGACCGCCACGGCCGCAACGAGCTGGGCGGCGACGAGGGGCCGGGCCGCCTGGCGATCCTCGTCGAGCAGTTCCGCGACGTGCTCATCTGGATCCTGCTGGCGGCGGCGTTCATCAGCGGCGTCGTGCTCGGCGAGTGGATCGACACCGGCGTCATCCTCGCCATCGTCGTCCTCAACGCCGCGCTCGGCTACTCGCAGGAGGCCAGGGCCGAGGACGCGCTGGCGCGGCTGAAGGAGCTGGCGGCGCCGGAGGCCGTGGTCGTGCGAGAGGGCCGGGAGCGGCGGGTGCCCAACGCCGAGCTCGTTCCCGGCGACCTGCTGGTGCTGGAGGCCGGCGACCGGATCGGGGCGGACGCCAGGGTCGTGACGAGCGCCCGCCTCCAGGTGGACGAAGCGGCTCTCACCGGCGAATCCCTTCCCGTCGTCAAGACCGTCGCCGCTGCCGACGAGAGGGCAGGGGTTGGAGACCGCACGTCGATGGTGTTCTCCGGCACCACCGTCGCCGGCGGGAGGGGGCGGGCCTTCGTCGTCGCCACCGGTCGTGACACCGAGGTGGGCCGCATCGCGGCGCTGCTCGAGGAGGCGGAGCAACCGACGCCGCTGCAGGTGGAGCTGGACCGGGTCGGCAAGCGGCTCGCCATCGTGGCGGTGGTGACGGCCCTGGCGATCTTCGGCGCCGGGGCCCTGCGGGGCAACGAGGCCGAGCAGATGTTCTTGATCGCCGTCGCGCTGGCCGTCGCCGCCATCCCCGAGGGCCTGCCCGCCGTGGTGACGATCACCCTGTCCCGAGGCGTCCAGCGGATGGCGGCGGAGAACGCCATCGTGCGCCGCCTCCCGGCCGTGGAGGCGCTCGGGTCGGCGACGGTGGTGTGCACCGACAAGACGGGGACCCTGACCCGCAACGAGATGCGGGTGCAGGAGCTGGTGCTGGCCGGGATGCGGGTGGCCCCCGATGGCGCCGAGCCGGCCGACCCCCGGGTGCGCCGCTACCTCGACGTCGCGGTCGGCGCCAACGACGCCCGGCGGGACGCGGCCGGCGAGTACCTCGGGGACCCGACCGAGGTGGCGTTGCTGCTCTCGGCCGAGGACGGCGGCGTGGATCCCGAGGAGCTGCGGAAGTCGCTGCCTCGAGTCGACGAGGTCGCCTTCGACAGCAGGCGCAAGCGGATGTCGACGCTGAACCGGGCCGGCGACGACTGGCTGGTGCTGGTGAAGGGCGCGCCCGAGGTGGTCGTCGCTCGCTGCGCCCGGGTGGAGGGCGCCGGGGGGCCCGAGCCGCTCGACGACGAGCGCCGGGCGGCCACCTTGGACGTCGCCGAGGAGCTCGCCAGGCGGGGGCTGCGCACCCTGGCGCTCGCCTACCGGGAGTATCCCGACCGGCCCGCCGACCTCGCCGCCGCCGAGGAGGACCTGATCCTGGTGGCAGTCACCGGGCTCAGCGACGCCGTGCGCCACGAGGCGCCTCCGGCGGTCGCCGAGGCCCAGCATGCGGGCATCAGGGTGGTGATGGTCACGGGCGACCACCAGGTCACGGCCGAGGCCGTCGCCAGGCAGACCGGCATCCTGCGGGAGGGCGACCTGGTGATGCCGGGCCGCGTCCTGTCCGATCTGACCGCCGAGGAACTGGCCGAGACCGTGGACCGCTACTCGGTGTACTCCCGGGTCGATCCGGTCGACAAGGTGAAGATCGTCCAGGCGTGGCGTGCCCGTGGTGAGATCGTCGCCATGACGGGGGACGGTGTCAACGACGCTCCGGCGCTTCAGGCCGCCGACATCGGCGTCGCGATGGGCACCGGCACCGATGTCGCCAAGGAGTCGGCCGACATGGTTCTCGCCGACGACAACTTCGCCACGATCGTCTCGGCGGTGCGCCAGGGCCGGGGGATCTTCGCCAACCTCAAGAAGGTCGTGTACTTCCTGCTGTCGGCCAACGCCAGCGAGGTGCTGCTGATGTTCGTGGGGTTCATCGTCTTCGGAGGGCTCGGCGAGCCACTGCTGGCGGTGCAGCTGCTGTGGATCAACCTCGTGACGGACGGGCTGCCGGCGCTCGCCCTCGGCCTCGACCCACCGTTGCCGGACACGATGGACGCGCCCCCCGAACGGGACCGCGACATCCTCGGCCCAACGCGGCTCGCCCGCCTCGCGGTCTTCGGGTCGGTGCTGGGGGCGGCGGCGCTGGCGGCGCTGGTGGTCGGGCATTACGTCCTCGGCGACCCCTGGCCCGAGGTGCAGACGCTGATATTCACGACCCTGGTGCTGGTCCAACTCGCCCACGCCTTCAACGTGCATGCCCCCAACCGGTCGGGCTGGCGGTACGGTTTCGCCGGCAACAAGACGCTGCTGCTCGGCGCCGTCGGGTCGCTGATCCTGCATCTGTTGGTCGTGTACACCCCGGTCGGCAACACGCTGTTCGACACCAAGCCGCTCAGCTCTCCCGACTGGCTGTGGGCGCTGGCGCTCACGCTGATCTCGTTCGCGATCGTCGACGTGATCAAGCGGCGCCTCCCCGGCGGCCTCATTGCGGCCCCGGCCGAGTGAAACGCGCTCCTCCCTGGCTTGCAGCCGCCGTCGGGCTCCTGGTGGCGGCGTGCAGCGGATCGGGAGGTGCGGAGCCTGCGGTCACCGTTCCTACCTCGCCGCCGACCACGGCGGCCCCCGCGCCCGCCGAGCCGCCGGCGCCGGTGGCGGAGTACCTGTTCCCGCAGAACCACCCCGGCCGCCACGGGCTGGCCGGGCGGATGCGGGTGGAGCAGCTGCTCAGCGCCGGCGAGCGCACGGTCGCAGTCGTCGCGGACACCAGCTTCCAGCCGGCGGTCGGCTTCCGGTGCACCGTCACCGTGAACGTCGACGGCAGCCAGGCGTCCGTCAACGGCTTCGTCGCCGTGGGCGACGCCTACTGGCTGGACACCGGCCTCGGCTGGGAGCGGGTCCCCCCGGATGTCGCCCCGGGGGACTTCGAGGAGGTCTGCGGGCCGGGCTTGCCGGTCTTCGCGGACCCGCCGGCGGGCTCCCTCGTCGCCGGAGGTGACGCGGGGGAGGAGGCCCTCGGCGCCACGCCGGCGCTGCGGGTCGACCTCGATCCGGCGCGCCTCGGGGACGAGCGGGTCCTCGCCGACGTCATCCGGTGGGTCGGCTTGTCCGAACCGGAGGCCCGCCGCGGGACCGCCTGGGTCGTCGACGAACGCTGGCTCGGCCGTCTGGAGGTGGCCATCGCCGGCG
>CAYGCW010000209.1:0-5272 GCA_964348465.1 uncultured Acidimicrobiia bacterium
AGAGCGCCGGCGCCCGCTCGATCGCTTCCGTTTGCGCAACTGGTACCGGTCCGGTGATTTGGAGTCATGGAGCAGCCTCGTCGGCAGGTACCTGATCGGCCTCGCCGCGATCGCAACCGTGGCGGTGGGCAGCACGCTGCTGATCTCCTCCTCCTTGAGCTCACAGGAAAGCAATGCGTCGCTGGCCGCCACCGCGGCCCGTCAGAACCTCCTCAGCTACGAGATCACCCAGGCCGCTCGCGACACCGCCGGCGGGGGCAGCACCAGCCGCGCCCGCGGTGCCGCGGCGCTCGAGTCGGCGCTCACCCGGCTCAAGGCCGGCCCTCCCGGCGCGCTCGTCGAGGCGGCCGACGTCGAATTCGCGAGGGCCGAGAGCCTGATCGGCTCATACGCCGGGCTGGCCGCGTCGGTCCAGGCCGTGCTCGACGCGGCCGCCGAGGGCCCGGTCGGCGCCGCGGCGGTCACCGACCTGGAACGCCGCGCCGAGCTGTTCCGCCTCGGCATGGACGGCTTCCTGTTCGACGTGCACCAGCAGGCGAAAGCCGGCGCCGATGCCACCCGTCGCGCCGAGTTTGCGCTGCTCGGCCTCACGCTGGCGATCCTCGCCGTGCAGGCCCTCTTCCTGTTCCGGCCGGCGCTGCGCCGGCTGCGCACGGCGATGTCGGAGCGGGCGGAGCGCCACGCCCGAGAGCGCGAAGAAGAGCACCGCCGTCGCCGCCAGGCCGAGCAATTCGACCCGCTCACCGGCCTCGCCAACCGCACGCTGCTTGCCGAGCGCCTCCGCACCGCGATGGCGCTGGCCCGGCGGGACGGCGGGGTCGTCGCTCTCCTGCTGCTGGATGTCGACCACTTCAAGGGCGTCAACGATCGATACGGGCCGGAGGTCGGGGACAACCTCCTCGTGGAGGCCGCCCGGCGCATCACTTCGTCGGTGCGCGAGAGCGACACGGTCGCCAGGCTCGGCGGCGACGAGTTCGCCGTGGTGCTGACAGGAGCGCAGCGCGCCGAGGACGCGGGGCGGGTGGCGGCGAAGATCCTGGCGACGCTCGAGGCGCCGTTCGAGCTCGAACAGCGGCGGCTCTTCCTCAGCGCCAGCATCGGCATCGTCGTGTACCCGCTCGACGGAGACCAGGTCGACGAGCTGCTGCGGGACGCCGACATCGCCATGTACTCGGCGAAGGAAGGGGGTCGGAACCGCTACCACTACTTCACCACCGAGCTGAGGGAGCAGACGTCCGAGCGCCTCTCGCTGATCGAGGGTCTCCGTTCCGCTCTCGAGCGGTCCGAGGAGCTGCAGCTCGTCTATCAGCCCAAGATCGACATGGCCACCGGCGAGGTGATCGGCGTCGAGGCGCTGCTGCGTTGGCACCATCCCGAGCTGGGCCTGGTGCTGCCGTCGCGGTTCATCCCGGTGGCCGAGGAGACCGACCTCATCGTTCCGCTCGGGAGGTGGGTGATCGACCAGGCGTGCAGCCAGGCGCAGCAGTGGCGCCAGTCCGGGCAGGATCAGCTCAAGGTTTCGGTGAACGTCTCCTCCCGGCAGTTCCGGCACGGGGATCTCGTCGAGACGATCGCCGCGGCGCTCCACACGGCCGGCCTCGACGCCAACTGGCTCGAGGTGGAGCTCACCGAGGGCACGCTCGTCGAGGACACCACCACCGTTCACCACACGCTCGAGCGGCTCAAGGAGATGGGCGTCCAGGTCTCCATCGACGACTTCGGCACGGGCTACTCGTCGCTCAACTACCTCAAGCGCTTCCCGATCGACGCGCTCAAGATCGACCGATCGTTCATCAGCGACATCACCACCGACCAGGACGACGCCGCCATCTCGCAGGCCATCGTGTCCCTGGCGCGCAGCCTCAGGCTCCAGGTGGTGGCCGAAGGGGTCGAGACCCACGAGCAGCTCGAGTTTCTGCGCGACCTCGGGTGCGACGTGGTCCAGGGCTACCTCATCAGCCGCCCGCTGGCGCCTGAGGCGATCGACGAGTTCGTGGGGCGTCTCGACGAGCGAGCCGCCGTCTAGGGCGACTCCGGCTGGAACGAATGCCGGGCGCCCGGCGTTGCCGAGGCATGCGGCGCCTGCTCATCCTCGCCCTGTTGCTCGCCGCGTGCGGAGACGCCACGAGCGCCTCGACCGCTCCCCCGGCGGCGGAGGCCCCTACGACGACCGTCGCGCTGCCCACGGTGCCGCCGTCGCCCGACGCCGCCGCCGCGGCCACTGCCATCGTCGAGGACCCGAGTGAGCTGGCCGTCGCCACCGCCGCCCGCGCCATGAGGACCACGGGCGACCCGCGCTGGGTCCCATACCTGGTCGACCTGGTGCGACTGGTCGGCGAGGAAGGCGCCTTCGGAGCCGTCGAGTCCGCGCTGGCCGAGCTGACCGGTGTGGAGCCGCCGGACGACCGCGGCGACGTCTACGCCCACTTCGGGGCTTGGATGTACGACGCCGGTGTCGATCCCGGGCTCGCGTACGTCGAATGGAAGGCGCGGCTGTACGGCCTCATCGACCCCGCCTTCGAGCCGCTCCTGGCGCAAGTCGAGGACCCGGTCGTGGCTGCCCGCATCCAGTGGGGGGGTGTCCGCCGCGGCGGCATACCCGCTCTCGACCATCAGGAGACGATCCCGGTTGCGGACGCCTTCTACATGGAGCCCGACGAGCTCACGTTCGGCGCGGAGGTCGGCGGCCAGGCCCGCTCGTACCCCCACCGCATCCTGGATCACCACGAGCTGGCCAACGACACGCTCGGCGGCGAGCCGGTGGCCCTCGTGAACTGCACGCTGTGCCGCACCGGTGTGCTCTACTCCCGCCGGGTGGGCGATCAGGTGCTCGACTTCGAGACGTCGGGGCTGCTCATCAACTCCAACAAGATCATGGTGGACACCCAGACCGAGTCGCTCTGGGAGCAGCTCACCGGAGTGGCCTTCGCCGGTCCGCTCTCTGGGACCGAGCTCGATCGGTTCTTCCTCACGGTGACGGCGTGGAGCGACTGGATCGCCTCCCACGCCGACACGGACGTGCTGGCCATCCCCCTGCCGCTGTACGGCTACTCCTACGAGCCAGGCGACGCTTACGCGGGCTACTACGGCGAGGAGCGGCTGTGGTTCCCGGCATTCTCGGCCCCGCCGGTGTTCGCTCCCAAGGACGAGGTCGCCACCGTGGACCTCGGCGGGACCCGGCTGGCGGTGCGCATCGAGGATCTGGCGGCCGCCGGCCCGGTGCTGATCGACGCCGGCGGACACCGGCTGGCGGCCGTCCCCAGCGCCGGCGGCGCCCGCTTCTACGAAGCCGGTGATCTCGGCGATGCTGCGGCCCTCGGCGATGCGGACGTCGCCGAGGACGTGCTGGTCCTGGCCGATGGCACCGAGCTGCCCCGGGTGCAGTCCGGCCAGTCGTTCTGGTTCGCCTGGTACGGCTCGTTCCCCGACACCGCCTGGTGGCCGGAGGGCTGAGGCCCCGGCGGACATCCGGCGGCACGCGACGGTGGCCGGCGGTCGGAGCCCCGGCGGCAGGGCACGGCAGGCCGCGGGTGGGCTAGATTCCCGGCACCGATGTTGAGGCGCATGCGCGACTGGGTCTGCACGCTGCCGGTGCTGGTGGCGATCGGCGGCTCGGTACTGGCGTTCGACCCGATCGTGCGGGTGGCGCGCCTGTTCGGGCTTCGGGCGATGGAGCGGAAGATCCAGACCATGGAGCGCATCATCGTGCGTGCCTTTCGCATCTGCGCCGTGCGCGTCGTCGCGGAGCGTGCCCCCGGGGTCGAGGCCGACGGGGCGTACATCTACATCGCCAACCACCAGAGCAACTTCGACATCGCGCTGCTCGGCGCCCTCCAGGAGGGTCACCAGCCCCGCTTCGTCGCCATGCAGACCCTGGAGCGTTGGATCCCGACGATCTCGTTCGTCCTCCGCCACGGAGAGCACGCCCTGGTCGAGCCGCAGAAGCGCAGGGAGACGCTGCGCTCCATCCGTGACATGGGCCGGGCCGCACAAGCGGGGCGCTACTCGGCGGTGATCTTCCCTGAGGGGACCCGTTCCCGCACCGGCGAGCTGCTCGACTTCCAGCCGGCCGGGACTGCCATGCTGCTGCGGGCCGCACCCGACCTACCGGTGGTGCCGGTGACCATCGAGGGCGCCGCCGAGTTGATGAAGCACGCGCTCTTCCCGACGCCGTACGGGCAAGTGGTGCGCGTCCGCTACTCGGAACCGATCCCCAGATCGCCGGACGAGGACCCCGACGAGGTGCTGGCGGCCGCCCGCAAGGAGATCGAGTCCACGCTGGGCGCGTGGCGGTCGGGCGCCGCCTGACCGTCCGGGTCACTCTCGAGTGGTGACCCCCTCCAGCGCGGTTCGGTCGGTGATGGTGATCCGCCGGTATCCGGTTGCGACGGCTTCCATCTCTCGCAGCTCCCGCAGCGCCTCGTTGACGGACTGGCGGCTGGCGCCCAGCAGAGTGGCGATGCTTGCCTGGGACAGGTGGACGTCCCCGTAGCGGTCGGCCTCGTCGAGGAGCAGCTCGGCCACTTGCTCACGCACGGTCCTGTGCATGAGGCGGAGCATCCGCCGCTGGGTGGCCTCGAGCTGCGACAGTCCCGCCACCAGCCAGCGCAGCGCCACCACCGGGTGCTCCACCAGCACCGGAAGCAGCCGGGCCCTGTCGAGGCGGAACGCCGTCACCGCGGTCACGGCGCGCGCCGACGAGATGTAGGGCTCGTTCCGGAACATGGCGATGTCGCCGATGACCGCGCCTTCGGAGACTCTGGCGATGACCCGCTTGTCCTGGCCGGCGCCGCGATACAACTCGGCCACCCCGCGCTGGATCACGTATGCGGAGTCGGCGGGCTTGCCCTCCCGGAAGAGATGCGTTCCCTGGTACTTCTCGACGAACTCTCCGGCCTGGGACAGCGCATCGAGGTCGGCAGGGCTCAGCGGCAGGTAGTCGGTGCGACCGAACGATCGGGCCAGCCACGCGAAGTGCTGCTGGTCGGCTATGGACACGCACGGTCTCCCCGGCTTGCCGGAACTGTCGCGCGGCCGACTATAGGGCAGGCGCAGGGAGGGCGCCGGGTGTTCCCGGACCATGACCATCGTCAACGGCGTGTTCGAAGGCGGCGGGGTCCGGGGTATCGCGCTGGCCGGCGCCGCAGCCGCAGCCCTGGATCACGGTCACCGTTTCGAGCAGGTGGCCGGCACGTCTGCGGGCGGGCTGGTCGCCGGACTTCTCGCCGCCGGCTACGGGCCCGACGAGATGGGGGATTGGGTCTGCTCGGTC
>CAYGCW010000210.1:0-4965 GCA_964348465.1 uncultured Acidimicrobiia bacterium
GGCGGCAGCCGCGACTCTTGAGCCCGGGCGTCGCGCGATCCGATCTGGCGCGGTACGTGGTTGGTGACAGGCGAGCGCAGAGCGCGAGCCCTGACTTGGGTCTGGCGCGGGCGGCAGCCCGCAGCTGGGTGAGCCTCGCTACTCGGCACCTCTGACGAGTGCTGACCTGGCGCGGCGGCAGCCGCGACTCTTGAGCCCGGGCGTCGCGCGATCCGATCTGGCGCGGTACGTGGTTGGTGACAGGCGAGCGCAGAGCGCGAGCCCTGACTTGGGTCTGGCGCGGGCGGCAGCCCGCAGCTGGGTGAGCCTCGCTACTCGGCACCTCTGACGAGTGCTGACCTGGCGCGGCGGCAGCCGCGACTCTTGAGCCCGGGCGTCGCGCGATCCGATCTGGCGCGGTACGTGGTTGGTGACAGGCGAGCGCAGAGCGCGAGCCCTGACTTGGGTCTGGCGCGGGCGGCAGCCCGCAGCTGGGTGAGCCTCGCTACTCGGCACCTCTGACGAGTGCTGACCTGGCGCGGCGGCAGCCGCGACTCTTGAGCCCGGGCGTCGCGCGATCCGATCTGGCGCGGTATGTGGTTGGTGACAGGCGAGCGCACAGCGCGAGCCCTGACTTGGGTCTGGCGCGGGCGGCAGCCGCATCTGGGTGAGCCCCGCTACCCGGCACCTCTGACGAGTGCTCACCCAGATGCAAACATCACGGCATCCAGGCGCTCCAGACGTCCTCATTGGCGGCGATCCAGTCGGCGGCGGCCTGCTCCACGGTCTTGCCCTCGGTCTCCACGGCCGCCAGCATCTCGATCTGGTCGGCGGTCGTGTAGTTCATGTTGGTGAGGAGCGCGTGGGCGGCGGGGGCCTCGGCCTCGAGATCCTCCCACAGGATCTTGAACAGGTCGTCCGCCGGATAGTCGCAGTCGACCTGAGCCGGGTCCGCGTAGCACTCGTCGCTGTAGTCGGGCAGCTCCACCTCGGTCAGGTCGTAGGCGTTGTGGACCGAGTGCGGAGTCCAGAAGTAGAAGACGATGGGCTCGTCCCGGCTGACTGCCGAGTCGAGCGCCGCCAGCAGCGCCTCCTCGGAACCGGCGTAGACGACCTCCATCGGCATCCCGAGGTTCTCGATGATCTGCGCGTCGTACTGGACGAAGCTGGGGTCGCCTCCGAGGAACTGCCCGTTGCTGCCGGTCTCCGCGGTGGCGAACAGGCCCGCCAGCGCTGCGTCCTGGAAGCCCTCCCAGGTGGCCAGCTCGGGGTTCTCGTCGACGACGTAGGTGGGCACGTACCAGCCGATCTTGCCGATCGGGCCCAGCAGCCCACCGTTGACGACGCCACCGCCACCGTCGATGAACGTGGCGACGTTCTCGGCATGGCCGGACGGCCACACCTCGAGGCTGGCGTGGAGATCGCCGGCGCCGATGGCGGCCCACTGGGCGTTCTCGTCGATGTTCACGGTCTCGACCGTGTAGCCGATGTCCTCCAGCAGCTGCTTGGCGACTGCGACGTTGACCTCGGAACCGGTCCACGGATTGATCGCCAGCTGGATCGTGGAGAGCGATCCGAGATCGGCGTCCCCGCCGTCGCCGTCGTCACCAGAGTCGCCGCACGCGGCGCCGATCATGGCCAGCGCTGCCAGGGCAGCGATCCACACCCGTATCTTGCCCGTTCTCATGCTCTGCCTCCCTGTGGTGCGGCCTCGGCGGCAGCCGCGGCCGTTTCGTAACATAGCGGCGCCCGCGATGAGGCGACGGATGACCGCAGAGCACAGCGCCGCCGACCGCCCCGTGGTCTGTCGCGGGCTGTGGAAGGTGTTCGGACCGGAGCCTGAGCAGGCCACGCAGATGGCGGAGGAGGGTCGCACCCGCCAGGCGATTCTCGACGAGACCGGCTGCGTCGTGGCGGTCAGAGACGTCTCGTTCGCGGCGCAGCGCGGCGAGACGTTCGTGGTGATGGGCCTCTCGGGGAGCGGGAAGTCGACGCTGATCCGCTGCCTGTCCCGGCTCATCGAGCCCACCGCAGGCGAGGTTCTCATCGACGGAGCAGACGTGTGCGGCTTCGGCGAGGAGCAGCTGCGCGACCTACGCCGCTACAGGGTGTCGATGGTCTTCCAGCATTTCGGGCTCTTCCCCCACCGGCGAGTGATCGACAACGCTGCCTACGGGCTGGAGATACAGGGCGTGGACAAGGACCAGCGCTATGCCAGGGCGGCCGAGGTGCTGAAGATGGTCGGGCTGGAAGGCTGGCAGGATCACTACCCCCAGCAGCTCAGCGGGGGAATGCAGCAGCGGGTGGGCCTGGCCCGGGCGCTCACCGTCGACCCCGAGATCCTGTTCTTCGACGAGCCCTTCAGCGCTCTCGACCCGCTGATCCGGCGCGACATGCAGGACGAGCTGATCAGCCTCCAGCGCCGCTTGCACCGCACGCTGGTCTTCATCACCCACGACTTCGACGAGGCCCTCAAGCTGGGCGACCACATTGCGATCATGAAGGACGGGGAGTTCGTGCAGGTGGGGACGCCGGAGCAGGTCGTCGCCAGCCCTGCCGACGACTACGTGCGTGAGTTCACCAAGGACGTCCCCAAGGCCAAGGTGCTGTCGGTCGGAAGCGTGATGTCGCCCCCCGGCTCGGGCGGGCCGGCGGGTACACCGGTGGCCGTCGACGACAAGCTCGAGAGCGTCGTGCCGCGTTTGATCGCCAGCCTCGTCGCCGTGCCGGTCGTGGACGGCGACGGGCGGGTGGTGGGCTCGCTGGAGCCCAACGTGGTGGCGGGAGCGCTCGAGCGCGAACTCCCATGACGTCGGCGACCCGAACCGCCGCATCCCGGCCGGCGCTGAGCTCCACCCGGCGCAGCATCATCTCGCTCGGGATGGCCCTCCTCGGCCTCGTGGTGCTCGAGCTGTCGCTGGGCGTCGTGTCGGGCTTCCCGGCGTCGTGGAACATCCACCTCGCCGACCCCATCAACGAGGCCCGCAACTGGGTGGTGCGCAGTCAGAACGACCACTGGCTGTTCACCTTCTTCTTCAACCCGCTCCGGGACTCGATCGACTGGTTCATCCGGCTGGTCGAGGACGCGCTGCTGGCGTTGCCATGGTTCGTCGTCGTCGGAGCCACCGGGCTCATCGTCGGCAAGGCGCTGGGACTGCGGGCTTCGCTGCTGGGGCTGGCGGGGGCCTTGTACTTCGGCGTGGTCGGGCTGTGGACCGAGAGCATCCAGACGTTCACGCTGATGGCGGTGGCGGTGCTGATCTCCTTGCTGCTCGGCGTCCCGCTGGGGATCTGGGCGGCCCGCCGCGACCGGGTGGAGGCGGCGATGCGCCCGGTGCTGGACGCCATGCAGACGTTGCCGTCGTTCGTGTACCTGATCCCGGTGGTGCTGTTCTTCGGGATCGCCAGGGTCCCGAGCGTGGTGGCCACCGTCGTCTACGCCCTGCCCCCGGTGGTGCGGCTCACCAACCTGGGGATCCGCCAGGTGCCGCGGGAGAGCCTGGAGGCGGCAGCGATGTTCGGCTCGACCCGGCGCCAGACGCTCACCAAGGTGCAGCTGCCGCTGGCGTTGCCGACGATCCTGGCAGGCATCAACCAGACGATCATGATGGCGCTCGGCATCGTCGTGATCGCGGCGCTGATCGGGGCCGGGGGGCTCGGCCAGGAAGTCCTCGACGCGTTGCGCAACCGCCAGGTGGGGCGGGCGCTGGAAGCCGGCATGGCGATCGTGGTGCTGGCGGTGCTGCTGGACCGGGTGACGCACGGTTTCGCCGGACTGTCCCGGGGACGGCAGTCCCGCTTCCGGCTCTTGCCCGACGGCTGGAAGCGGTTCGGCGCGGCGCGACGGTTCGAGGCGGGCGTGGCGCGTTGGGAGGAAGCCGTGCGGCGGGTATCGGCCCGGACGGTGGCACTGCTCGGCGGGGACGCACCCGCCGGCGGGTGGCTGGCGGGCAACGCGGTGGCGGTGGTGGCCGTGGGGGCCTTGGCGGTGCTGAGCGTGGTGGGGATCGCCGCGGGGTGGCAGGACTTCCCCTCGTGGCTGTCGTTCAGTTTCGCCGATGCCGCGGACTCGGCGGTGCGATGGGCGCGGGACAACCTCTACGAGATCGGCAACACCGGAATCGGCACCGGGCCGTTCAGCGACTTCATCACGATTTGGGTGGTCAAGCCGCTCCGGGAGTTCCTTTCCACCGGCCTGGCCTGGCCCGTGGTGATCGCGGCGGCAGCGCTGCTGGCGTGGCAGGCCGGCGGCCCGCGGCTGGCGGCGTTCTCGGCGCTGTCGCTGTTCGGAATCGGGCTGCTGGGGATGTGGGAACTGTCGATGGACACCCTGGCGCAGGTGCTGGTGGCGCTGGTCATGGCGCTGCTGATCGGCATCCCCCTCGGCGTGTGGGCGGCGGCGAGCGACCGCGTCGACCGGGCGCTGCGGCCCATGCTCGACTTCCTCCAGACGATCCCCAGCTTCGTGCTCCTGGTCCCCGTGATCATCCTCTTCAACGTCGGGCGCATTCCGGGCATCATCGCCTCGGTGCTGTACGCGTTGCCGCCGGCGGTGCGGCTCACCAACCTGGGGATCAGGGAGGTGTCGAGGGCGGCCACGGAGGCGTCGGCGTCGTTCGGAGCCACCCGGCGGCAGACGCTGACGAAGGTGCAGGTGCCGCTGGCGATGCCGAGCATCATGGCCGGCGTCAACCAGACCGTGCTTCTGGTGCTGGCAATGGTGGTGATCGCCGGCCTCGTGGGCGGGGGAGGCCTCGGCTTGGAGGCGGTGCGAGGGCTCGCCCGCAGCGACACCGGTCTCGGCTTCGAGGCAGGTATCTCGATCGTGCTGCTGGCGATGGTCCTCGACCGCATCACCCAGGGCTGGGCGCAGCGGCTGCAGCCGCCGGCGGGGCAGTGAGCGCGCTCGAATCAAGTGGTCCCGGCGACGGCCCGGGCCGCGCCGGGCGGGGCGCCAAGGTCGTCCCCGCCCGGCTCGCGGCCCGC
>CAYGCW010000210.1:4975-5266 GCA_964348465.1 uncultured Acidimicrobiia bacterium
TTGTCTACCGCCTGACCACGCGGGGTGATGCCACGACACTGGCCCAGGCCCTGGAACGGGCATCGCGGCCGGTTCGACTGATCCTGACGGGCCTCTCGGTTCAGTCGGTCACGTCATACCGGATCGTCTGCTTGTTGCCGCCGTTGACGCTGAAGGTCACTTCGTAGAGGCCCGCCACCGCGGGGTCCGGCGTGAACTTCGTCACGAGGATCCCGGTCGGTATGCCGGTGACGAACGCCGGTCCGACGGTTGACGGACCTTCGGAGGCAAGCGTGTGATCGGATGCACCTC
>CAYGCW010000211.1:0-5263 GCA_964348465.1 uncultured Acidimicrobiia bacterium
CGGCGTCGTGACCGGGCCCGGCGCGCTCGCGAGCTCGCGGCCGGCGGTGCAGGCGGCGGCGACGACCGCCAGGACCGCGGCGGCCGCGGCGATGCGATGACGAAGGGAAAGCTGCATCGGTTGGGCTCCGAGCCTATTGGCTGTCCTGCTCAACGCCGGCACGGCGGGGGTCGTTCCGCTAGCTGCGGTCCCGGCTCGACTCCTCGATCGTGAACGTCGCCACCGTCAGCCCTGCTTCGAGGGCCCGGTTGAGGTACTCGGGCTCCGACGCCGGCCACTGCAGCCCGGGCGCGAAGGCTCCGGCCGCTACCGACAACGCCCCGGCGGCCAGCGCCAGGCCCTCCAGGTGGCCGGCGTGGTCGGCGACGCCCACGACCCGCTGCGCCACCCCGTCGTGGAGAAGCCCGGTCAGCCGCACCACGGCGCCCGCCCAGTCGCCCGACACGGGCGCGACGAACCGCCGGGTGGGCACGGTCGAGGGCTGGTCGTCGTCGTCGACTTCCTTGCCCCAGCGCGGCCCCACGGGCTTGGGGAACGGGATCGCCTCTCCGCGGCGCAGTGGCCGGCCCGGCACCGTCCACGCCACCTTGGCTTCGAGCGCCTCGTCGGTGCGGGCCAGCTCGTGGGACACCAGCGCTGCGGCGATGCCGCTCCCGAGCGATGCCCCGACGAGCAGTGTCAGCCCGGCAGCCGCAAACTCCTCGCCCAGGCGGCGAGCCTCGTCGCGCTGCCGCCATAGGTCCGACCAGAGGGCGCAAGAGACCCCGGCCGCCAGGGCCCAGGACGCCACGTCGAGCGGGTGGTCGGTCTCGTCGGTGACCAGGGCATCGAACCCCTCGAGGTCTTCGATGGAGCGTGCCCGGGGGTCGTCGGGGTTGCGAAGGGACCGGCGGTACATGCCCAGCTCGGTGAGGTGCGGATCTCCCAGCAGGATCCGCCCGGCCCTGATGCCGGCCTCCGCAATGGGGTAGACGGCGACTCTCAAGAGCCGCTCACCGGTGCACCGGCTGCCACGACCCCTCGGGTTTGGGCGGCTTGACGGGACGGCGGCGTATCGCCGCAGCCACGACCAGCGCGGCGAGCGCCACGATGGCGCCGATGCTGCGTTTCATGCCGGCCAGTGTAGAGCCGGTGGGGGGAGCGGGCCCTTCGGATGACGTCGCGCAGCAGCGGCGCCGCAGGTATATTGCGCCACGCCGGGGCTCCGGCCCCGGGATGCCTGCGTGGTCCCCGCTGCGGCGGGGCGCAAGAGCGAAGTCCGGTGCGAATCCGGCGCTGACCCGCAACTGTGATGCCCTCCGGGGACGAGCCAGGTCGCCTGCCCGCCGGCGTGGAAGAGCTCTCGGAGGTTCAGAGCGACACCACCCAGGTGCCCCTCCCCTCCGACCGGACGAGAGGAAGACGGGTGCGACGCCTGCTGATCCCGGTCCTGGTCGGTCTCGCGCTCGCCGCGTGCGGCGACGCGGCAGACCCGCCGTCGGCGGCCGCGCCCGCTGCCTCGGCGACGACTGCGGCCGCGACGACGATCGCGGCCACCCCGCGCACCACCGTGGCAACCACGATCAGCGCGCTCCCGGCAGCGAGCTTCCCGGTCACGGTCACCGCCGCCAACGGCGCGGTCACCGTCGCTGCCCGGCCCGAGCGGGTGGTGTCCTTGTCGGCGACCCACACCGAGATGCTCTATGCCATCGGCGCCGATGGCCAGATCGCGGGAACCGACCTGACCTCGAACTATCCGCCGGCCGCCAACGAAACCGCCAAGATCGACGCCTTCAACTTCGACGTGGAGGAGGTCGCCGAGCTCGATCCCGACCTGGCCGTCCTGGCATTCGACTTCGGCGGCGAGGTAGAGGCACTCGACGCCATCGGCGTTCCGACGATCCTCCTGCCACCGCCGGTCACCATCGACGATGCCCTCGAGCAGCTGCGCCTGCTCGGCCGCGCCGTGGGGCACGGGGAGGCGGCGGCGGAACTGGCCGAGGCCATGGACCAGGAGATGGAGGAGGTCTTCGCCGCGGCGGGTGGGAGAGAAGGGCTCACCTTCTTCCACGAGGTCGACAACACGCTCTTCTCGCCCAACTCCCGGACCTTCCTCGGTGAGATCTACTCTCGCTTCGGCCTCAGCAACGTTGCCGACGAAGTGCCCGACGAGTTCGCGTCCGGATACGTGCAGCTCTCGCCCGAATATCTGCTGGAGGCCGACCCCGACTTCATCTTCCTCGGCGATGCCGCCTTCGGCGAGTCTGCGGCGACGCTGGCGGCTCGCCCGGGGTGGGATCGGCTCTCGGCGGTGTCGGATGGCCGTGTCGTGGAGCTCGACTCGGAGATATCCGGCCGCTGGGGGCCGCGCACCCTCGACCTCGTCCGACAGATCGGCGAGGCGCTGGTGGCAGGCGCGCCGTGAGCGCAGGTCCGGTGCCGCTGCGCGCCGCCCGGCTGCGGCCGGGAGCGCTGGCGGCGGCGCTGGCGGCCCTGGCGGCGGCGATGGTGCTGGGCGTCAGCCTCGGGCCGGCCTCGATCCCCGCCGGCGACGTGTTCGCCGAGATCGCCGACCGGCTGCCGCTGATATCGGTCGAGTCCGGCCTGAGCGACCGGGAGGCAGCGATCGTGTGGCAGATCAGGGTGCCGCGGGTGATGCTCGGCGGTCTCGTCGGAGCGATGCTGGCGCTGGCCGGGGGCGCCTATCAAGGGGTGTTCCGCAACCCGTTGGCAGATCCGTACCTGCTCGGCGTCGCCGCCGGCGCCGGCCTCGGTGCGACGGTGATGATCGCGTCGGGCACCGGCGTGCCGCCGGTGGCGGTGGCGCTGGCGGCTTTCGTCGGAGCGGTGGCGGCGGTGGTGCTGACCTACGCCCTGGCCCGTACCGGGGGAGGCACCACCTCCAACCTGATCCTCGCCGGCGTGGCCGTGGCGGCGTTCTTCACCGCCGCCCAGACCTTCGTGCAGCAGCGCGCCAGCGACACGATCCGGGAGGTGTTCGCCTGGATCCTGGGGCGGCTGGCGACCGTCGGCTGGAGCGAGGTGGCCTTGCTGTTCCCGTTCGTGGCGGTGTCGGCGGCCGTCTTGCTGGCGGCGCGGCGGATGCTCGACGTGCTGGCGGTGGGAGAGGAGGAGGCGGCGACGCTCGGGATCCGGCCCGACCGGGTGCGGCTGGCCGTGGTCGGCGCCGCCACCCTCGGCTCGGCGGTGGCGGTGGCGGTGAGCGGTCTGATCGGCTTCGTCGGCATCGTGGTGCCCCACACCGTGCGCCTCCTCGGAGGGCACAGCTACCGGGTGATCCTGCCCCTGGCGTTCGTGGGCGGCGCCGCGTTCCTCGTGGTCGCCGACCTCATGGCGCGCTTGCTCATCTCCCCGGGTGAGCTGCCGATCGGTGTCGTGACGGCATTCGTGGGGGCGCCGTTCTTCGCCGTCGTGCTGCGGACCGCGGCGAGGTCGGCCTGATGGCGGGCATCTCCTGCCGGGGACTGCGCGCCGGCTACAACGGCCGCCAGGTGCTGCGCGGCATCGACCTCGACGTGGAGCCGGGGGAGTGGGTGGCGGTGATCGGCCCGAACGGCGCCGGCAAGAGCACCCTGCTGCGGGTCATCGCGGGCGTCGTGGACGGATCGGCAGGCGAGGTGGGGCTGGGCGGCCGGATGGCGGAGGACCTGAGCCGCAGGGAGCGGTCGCGGCTGGTGGCGGTGGTGCCCCAGCACCCGGCCATCCCGCCCGGCATCACCGTCCTCGACTACGCGCTCCTGGGCCGCACGCCGTACCTGGCGTTCTGGGCCGGCGAATCCGACCGCGACGTGGCCAGGGTCGCCGACGTTCTCGACCGCCTGGACATCGGCGCCCTCGCCGGGCGGGCGATGGATCGCCTGAGCGGCGGCGAGCTGCAGCGGGCCGTGCTCGCCAGGGCGCTGGTGCAGGACGCCGGAGTACTCCTCCTCGACGAGCCGACGACGGCCCTCGACATCGGCCACCAACAGCAGGTGCTGGAGTTGGTGGACGGCCTGCGGCGGGAAGACGGGCTGGCCGTGGTCAGCGCCATCCACGACCTCACGCTGGCCGCCCAGTACGCCGACCGGCTGCTCCTCATGCACGACGGCGCGGTCGTGGCGTCGGGCACTCCCGAGGAGGTGCTCACGTCGAAGGAGCTGACTCTGCGGTACGGAGCGTCGGTGACGATCCTCCGCGACGAGTCCGGCGGACTGGTGGTGGCGCCCCGGCGGTCCGGCGCCCGTCAGACGGCGACGTCGAACAGCGAGCCGACGAGGTAGGCGACCACGCCGCCGCCGGCGGCGATGGCGAGGTTCTCGATGCCGCTCTTCCACGGGTTGCCGCGGGTGGCCTTGGTCTTGAGGGCCCCTACGACGAACAAGGCCACGCCGCTGAGGATCGCCGCCCACGCCAGGCCGGCGGAGGCGCTGTCCACGAAGACGAACGGGAGGATCGACGGCAGCGATCCTGCCAGGAACAGCAGCCCCGACATCGCCATCGCCGCGAACGGGTTGCGACGCTCGGTCTCCACGACGCCGAACTCCAGCGCCATCATCACCCGCATCATCGCATCGTCGTCGCGGTCGAGGGCTTCGACCACTCGCTCGGTGTTCTCGGGATCGAGGCCCATCTCGCCGAACATCTCGCGCAGCTCGTCGCGCTCCACGTCCCGGTGGTAGAGGAGATGTTCCCGTTCGAGCTCCATCTCCCCCTGGAAGACCTCCTCCTGGGACTTGGTGGCGATGTACTCACCTGACGCCATGGAGATGGCCCCGGCGATCGCGGCGGCGATGCCGGCCAGCAGCACCGCTTCCGGGCTGAGGCCGCCGCCCACGACGCCCACGACCAGGAGGAACGTGGAGACCAGCCCATCGTTGACGCCGAGGATGATGTCGCGTACATACTGGCGGTGCGCGCCCTGGTGCTCCCGATACGGGGGGATCTCCTCGTCGGCAGGAGGCTCGGGCCGCAGCGTGTCCATTCGGGGCAGTGTAGGGAGGGAGAACCGCCAGGAGGCATCGGGAATCATGGAACGGATCGACTCCGGGAAGCGTCAGTAGCTGCGGATGAACCACATCTCCACTTCCGGCGAGAGCCGACTCGGGCCGCTGCTGGCGGCGGCGGCCGGCATCGGCCTGCTCGGTGCGGTGGCCGTCTGGCTGCCCCTGGGATCCACGGCCACGGAACCCGCGCCCACGGCGCCGCCTCCCGAGCTGGCGCCCGCCGAGCCGACCACGACCACCACGACCCCCGTGGCGACGTCGGTGACGCTGCCGTCGCCGAC
>CAYGCW010000212.1:0-532 GCA_964348465.1 uncultured Acidimicrobiia bacterium
GGGCCAGTGCTGGGTTTTCGGAGCGGCAACGAGCGGCGGGCCGGCGGCCATCACGCTGGAGTTGCTGGCCAAGGCTCGCTCTCTCGCAGACGACGTGTCCGTGTTCTACGTGGGGCCCGGGTCGGACGAGGCGTGGGCGACGCTCGGCGACCATGGGGCTGCGACGGTGTACCACCTCGATCCCGGAGACGCCCTGCCCGCCGCGGCTGCGGCGGCGGCACTCGCCGGGCTGGCGGAGGAGCACGCGCCCGAGCTGATCCTGTTCGGCATGGCGCCGACCGACCGCGACGTGGCCGGCCGTCTCAGCGCCCGCCTCGGCAGGGCGGTGCTCTCCAACGCCGTCGACGTGGCCGGCGGCGACCAGGTCACGGTGACCACCGAGATCCTCGGGGGCTCGACGATCGTGGAAACCGTGTACGCGGACCCGGCGCCGGCGCTCGTGGTCGCCCGCCCGAAGTCCTTCCCTTCCGAGCCGGTCGGCGGACCGGCGGCAACGGTGACACCGGTTCCGGTCCCCGACGTCGGCCCCAGC
>CAYGCW010000212.1:586-2699 GCA_964348465.1 uncultured Acidimicrobiia bacterium
GGGGCCTGGGCGCGGCCGAGAAGTTCGAGATGCTCGAGGAGCTGGCCGGTCTACTCGGCGCGGCCGTCGGCGCCACTCGCGCCGTCGTCGACTCCGGCTGGGTCCCCTACGCCATGCAGGTGGGCCAGACCGGCAAGACCGTCAAGCCCGGCGTATACATCGCCTGCGGAATCAGCGGCGCCATGCAGCATGTCGTCGGGATGAAGGACTCGGGCACGATCATCGCCATCAACAAGGACGAGGAGGCGCCCATCTTCGGGATCGCCGATCTCGGGGTCGTAGGCGACGTGCACAAGGTCGTCCCCAAGCTGGTGGAGGCACTCCGCTCCCGGGCCGGCTGAGGCTACGCCGCCCTGCTCTGCTCGGGCGGAGCGAAATGGGACCGGTAGGCGTCGAGGATGTGCGGCGCCCGCACGGAGCCGCCCTCCGGGCGGGCGCCGGTGATCAAGTTCAGGCTCTGGTCGGCCAGCAGGTAGGCCGGCCGCGCCCGGCGGGGCTGTGCCGGCCGCGGCTCCGGCAGCACCAGCACCACGGCGAACGCCAGCAGCGCCGCTCCGGGGCCGATCCCCCAAGCCCACAGCGCGCCCACGTGGGGGGCGGCGAACAGTGCCGCCACCGCCGCCCCGAAGCTGAGCCAGCCGGTGCCGAGCAGCAAGTTGCGCAGCGCCGGGCTCCGCCAGTAGGCGCGCGGCTGGTGCACGGGGAACGTTCGGGCGGTCATGTCCCCACTGTGTCGGAAATGCGGTCGCGCTACTTGAGCGGAAAGCCGCTGCGACGCCGGCGCGCTACGTTGGGCGCCGCCGCAGCATGAAGGAGGGCGGGTCGTGCTGGTCGAGAAGCGCGTATTGACGGGGATGGGCGTCAAGCCGGAGACGGCCGACAGGTATGTGGGGCGCCTCAACGAAGTGCTTCCGAAGCACGGCATCGACACGCCCCTGCGGGTGGCCCACTTCCTGGCGCAGGTGGTCATGGAGTCGGCGCGCATGGAGGCGGTCGTCGAGAACATGAACTACAGCGCCGGGCGTCTGCTCCAGGTCTTCGGGTCGCGGTTCACCGAGGTCGAGGCCGAGCAGTTCGCTCACAAGCCCGAGAAGATCGGCAACAGGGTCTACGCCAACCGGCTCGGCAACGGGAACGAGGCCAGCGGCGACGGCTTTCGCTACCGGGGCCGCGGACTGATCCAGCTCACCGGCCGGGGCCACTACGTGCAGCTACGCGACTTCCTGGCGGCCCAGGACCCCGGAGCGCCCGACGTGGTGACGCAGCCCGGCCTGGTAGCGAGCAGGTACGCCGTCGACTCGGCGGTCTTCTTCTGGACGCAGCGGCGCATCAACGAGCTCGCCGACGCCGACGACGTGACCGCCGTCACCAAGGCCGTGAACGGCGCCACCCACGGCCTCGATGCCCGGAGGGCACTGCTCGACAAGGCCAAAGCGCTCCTCGGCGCCGCCGTGCCGGAGCTCGCGCCGCTCACCCACACCGTCACTGCGTCGCAGCTCAACCTGCGGGCCGGCCCGACGACATCGGCGGAGATCCACGCCCGGCTCGACCGCGGAGCCGGCGTCCAGCGCATCGCGGCCCCACCGACCACGGCCGACGGGTTCACGTGGTTCCGAGTGCGGGCCGCAGCGGGCGGCGTGATCACGATCGGGTTCGTCGCAGCCGAGTTCCTGGAGCCGGCCGCGACGCTGGAGGTCGTCACGCACCTCGTCGACGTGAAGACGTTCCTCAGCTTCCGGGACGCCCCGAGCCTCGCCGGCGCCCTGATCGCCGAGTTGCAGGCCGGAACGGGAGTCCACGTCAAGCCGGAGCCCACGGTCTCCGCCGACGGTCACGAATGGGTGGAGGCGCGCGCCGTCGTCGAGGGCAGGCCCACCAACGGTTTCCTGGCGTCCGGGTTCCTCGAGCCCGCCGGCGGGCGGTGACCGACCGACCCGGTCCACCTCGAAGACCTGGGGTGACGGCCCGCGACTTGGCGACCGCGTCCGGAATCCGTTGCCCGCGGCCGGGGCTCCGTCAGATCTCGGTCACCTCGAGGCCCTGAAGGTGGGAAACGTCGCCGACCCGGCGCACCGTGACGTGGCGGGGAGCGCCCGCAGGGCGGATCCCCCGT
>CAYGCW010000212.1:2799-5256 GCA_964348465.1 uncultured Acidimicrobiia bacterium
CTGGAAGGCCCCGATCGTCTCGCCGCCCCGGGGGCCGTGCTCGGGGCGCCACAGGTCGAGGTCGGCGCGCTCGGCCACCGCCGCGGCGGCGTCCCAGCCCGGCCCGAAGTGGAACTCGGCCAGCCCATCGACGACCGTCGACTCGGCGCCGGCGATGGCGGCGGTTTCTCGGCTGCGGCGGGCAGGACTGCTCAGCGCCGCGGCGGCCGGCAGCGCGCCCGCCAGGCGGGCCGCCTGCTCCCGGCCGAGCACCGTGAGGCCGCCGTCGGACGATGCGGTGTCGTGCTGGGCGTGGCGAATCAGCAGCAGCCGGGTGCAGGGCCGATCGGCGCCCATCGCCTATCCCAGATCCTCCGGACCGAAGCTGTCGGGAAGCATCTCGGTGAGCGAGCGCACCCGCGGAGCGCCCCCGGGGCCCTCGGTGACGACCCGCTCCACCGCGAACTCCCGCATCCGCTGACGGCACTCGCCGCATGGGGTGCATCCGGGGCCGTCGAGGCACACCGCCGCCACCGCCTCGAGCTTGCGGGCGCCCGACGCGACCGCGTGGCCGATCGCGACGGCCTCCGCGCAGAGGGTGGACCCGTAGGCGGCGTTCTCGACGTTGGCGCCGGAGTACACGGTGCCGTCGGCGGCGAGGGCGACCGCACCCACCCGGAACTTCGAGTAGGGGGCGTAGGCGAACTCGGCCGCAGCGCGCGCCGCTACGAGCAGGTCGGCGTCGGAGGGCGGCATCACTCCCCCAGCAACGCGTCGACGAATTGCTCCGGCTCGAAGTGGATGAGGTCGTCGACCCCCTCGCCGACGCCGATCAACTTCACCGGGATGCCGAGGCGGCGCTCGACCGCCACCGCAACGCCGCCGCGAGCGGTGCCGTCGAGCTTGGTGATCATGATCCCCGTCACCCCGACGACTTCTGTGAACGTCTCCGCCTGGGCGAGGGCGTTCTGGCCGGTGGTGCCGTCGATGACCAGCAGGACCTCGTCGAGGTCGCCGGCCTCTCGCTTCAGGACCCGCACGACCTTCCCCAGCTCCTGCATGAGGTTGTGCTTGGAGTGGAGCCGCCCGGCGGTGTCCACGATCACCGCGTCGCGGCCCCGGGAGCGGGCCGCCTGGTACGCGTCGAAGGCCACGGCGGCGGGGTCGGCACCGGGCTGGCCGCCCACGACGTCGACTCCGACGCGTTCCGCCCAGGTCCGGAGCTGCTCATCGGCGGCGGCCCGGAACGTGTCGGCGGCGCCGAGCAGCGCCTCGGCGCCTTCACTACGCAACAGGGCCGCCAGCTTGGCGATCGACGTGGTCTTGCCCGAGCCGTTCACGCCGACGACCACGAGCACGGCCGGCTTGCCGTCGCGCTTGATGGTGCGGTCCCTGCCGGCGAACTGGGCGACCAGCTCGTCCCTGATGAGGTGGCGCGCCTGCTCGACGTCTTCGGGCCCGGCGGCACGGACGGCAGCCACGATCTCGCTCGCCGGTTCGACGCCCACGTCGGCAGCGATCAGCGTCTCTTCCAGGCCCGTCCAGAAGTCCTCGTCGAGGTCGCCGCGCCCGAACAGCGCCGCCAAGCGGCCGCCGATCGCCTGGCGCGACTTGGCGAGGCGGGCTCCCAGGCTCACCGGCCGGGGCGGCGCGGCGGTGGCCGCGGGTCGGGCCGGTCCGGGCCGCGCCGGGACCGGGCGGGCCGTGGTCAGGTCGCCGCGGCGGGAGCGGGCGACGACCAGTGCGACGACACCGGCCACGAGGACGGCGACGACCACCACGATGACCGCTAGTTCCATGGCCGGGAACTCTAGGGACGACGCCGGGCCTAGAGGCCCCCGGACGAGGCCGGCTAGGCCGGTACCGCAGCGAGCCGCTTGGCGAGCACTTGTGACGAGGCGCCGGGCTCCATCGTCACGCCGTAGAGGACGTCGGCGACCTCCATCGTCTGCTGCTGGTGGGTGACGATCGTGAGCTGGGCCGAGTCGCGCAGCGTGCCCACCAGTCGGAGGAAGCGGTGCAGGTTGGCGTCGTCGAGAGCCGCCTCGACCTCGTCGAGCAGGTAGAAGGGGCTGGGCCGGGCCCGGAACACCGCGAACAGGAACGCCAGCGCCGCCAGCGCCCGCTCCCCTCCGGAGAGCAGGCTCAGCCTGCTGATCTTCTTGCCGAGCGGCTGGGCGTCCAGCTCGACGCCCGAGCCGAGGAGGTCGTCGGGGTCGCTGAGGCGCAACCGGCCCTTGCCGCCGGGGAACAGCAGCGCGAAGTTCTCCTGATAGGCGGCATCGATGTCGTCGAACGCCCGGCGGAACAGCATGGCGATCTGCCGGTCGAGGGCTTTGATGACCTTGCGCAGTTCGCCGCGCGACTCGTCGAGGTCGGCGAGCTGACCTTCGAGGAACTCCGAGCGCTCCGCCAGCTCCTGGTACTCGGCGGCCGCCAGCGGGTTGACCGGGCCGATGCGGCGCAGCTGTGCCTCCA
>CAYGCW010000213.1:0-351 GCA_964348465.1 uncultured Acidimicrobiia bacterium
ACAAGCCTTCGGCCGGCCGGGTGGCGGTCGCCGGCACCGACCTCGCCGAGGCGACCCCGGAGATGCTGCAGCAGCACTACCGCCGGAGTGTCGGCTTCCTCTGGCAGGACTTCACCCGCAACCTCCTTCCGTATCTGAAGGCCCACGACAACGTCGAGCTGCCGATGTTGCTGGCGGGGGTGGGCCGCACCACGCGCCGCCGACGGGTTCGCGCCCTGCTGGAGGCGACCGGTATGGTGAACCGGGCCTACGCCCGCATCCATCAGCTCGAAGAGTACGTCAGCGAGCCGCGCGACCGGCCGCTGATCATGTGCGAATACGCCCACGCCATGGGGAACAGCGTCGGGAACC
>CAYGCW010000213.1:361-4267 GCA_964348465.1 uncultured Acidimicrobiia bacterium
TATGGCGAACCGGGCCTACGCCCGCATCCATCAGCTCTCCGGCGGCGAGCAGCAGCGCCTCGGCCTCTGCGTGGCGCTGGCCCTGGGACCCAAGCTGCTCCTCGCAGACGAGCCGACCGGCGAGCTCGACACGGAACGGTCGCTGGCGGTGTACGAGCTGCTGCAGACGCTCTGCCACGAGGGCGGGCTCAGCGTGCTGGTCGTCACCCATGACGTGACGCTGGCTACCAGGGCCGACCGCACCGTCAGGCTCGAGGACGGCCGCATGGCGACTGAGCGGACCAGGGTCGCCGGTCTCGACCTGCTCGCCATCGACCAGCGCGGCCGCGTCCAGTTGCCCCGAGAGCTGATCGAGCAGGCCGGCCTCGGCGACCGGGTCAAGGTCGAGGTCACCGACGACGGCATCGTCCTGCGGAGGTACGACCCCTATGTCGATTGAGCTGCGCGGGGTCTCGAAACGCTACGGACGCGGCGCCGTCGGGGCGGTGGACGTCGACCTGAGCGTTGCGCCCGGCGAGCTGGTGGCGCTGTTCGGACCGTCCGGCTCGGGCAAGACGTCGATGCTGCAGATCATGGGGCTGTTGTTGCCGCCCGACAGCGGCGAAGTCTGGCTCGACGGCAGCCGGGTGGACGGCCTCTCCGAATCGGCCGCAGCGGTCTTGCGCCGCACCAAGCTCGGGTTCGTATTCCAGTCGTTCGGCTTGCTGCCCCTGCTCAGTGCCGAGGAGAACGTCGAGGTGGCGTTGCGGCTCCTCGGTCGGCGGTCTCCGGATCGGGTCCGGGCGGCGCTGGAGGTGGTCGGGGTGGCCGGCCGGGCGCGCCATCGTCCCGACGAGATGTCCGGGGGCGAGCAGCAGCGCGTCGCCCTGGCGCGGGCTCTGGCGCACTCGCCCGGCTACCTGCTCGCCGACGAGCCCACCGGCGAGCTCGATACCGTCACCGGCGGCGAGATACTCCAGCTGCTGCGCGGATTGGCCAGGGCGGGTACGGCGGTGGTGGTGGCGACCCACGACCCGGCGGTCCTGGACGTGGCGGATCGGTCGTTCTTCGCACGGGACGGCCGTCTCCATGCACCCCACCCGGAGGAATTGGAATTGTGGCTGACCGAGGGCGAGGCCACCGGCTCACTCCGGGCCGGGCCGGCCGATCACTGACGATGCGCTCTAGCCTCCGCCCATGATTCGTTGCGTCGTGCTGGTCGACGGCGAGCATTACCCGCCGGTCGTCGCCGCGGCCGTGGCGGCGCTCCCGGACCGCGGCTATGAGGCGGTGGCCGGCTTGTTCCTCGGCGGGACCGAGAAGACCGCCGCGCCGCCGGACCTCGGGGTGCCGGTCGTCGCCGGCGGTGCTGCGGAGCTGGAGGCGTTGCTGGCGGAGCACCGTCCCTCGGCCGTCGTCGACCTCAGCGACGAGCCGATCGTGGACCCGCGCCTCCGGTTGGTGCTGGCCGGTGTGGCCTTGCGGGCGGGGGTGGCGTACACCGGCGGCGGCTTCCGGTTCGATCCACCGCGTATGTCGAAGCTGACGTCGCTGCCGACCGTGGCCGTCTCCGCCACCGGCAAGCGCACCGGCAAGACGGCGCTGGCGATCGAGCTGGCCCGGCACTGGAAGGCGGCGGGACGGCGGGTGTGCATCGTCACCATGGGCAGAGGCGGGCCTCCCGAGCCGGTGGTGCTGCGGGCGGGGTCCTTCGACCCGTCCCCCGCCGGGCTCCAGGCGCTGGCGGCTCGAGGCCTCCACGCCGCTTCGGATTACGTCGAAGATGCCGTATTCGCCGGCGTCGACACCGTCGGCACCTTCCGCTGCGGGGCCGGCCTGACGGGGGAGGCCGTCCACCACAACTTCCACCTCGGCGTGAGCGCAGCCGAAGGACTGGCGCCCGAGCTGCTGATCTACGAGGGCAGCGGCGCCGCACTGCCGCCCGCGGCCGCCGACGCCGCCGTGCTGGTGGTGCCGGCGACGCTCGACCCCGAGTATCTGGCCGGCTACTTCGGGCCATACCGGCTGGCCCTCGCCGACGCGGTCGTCGTGACCGGCGACGGGCCGGGTGTCGGGAGGCTGGTCGAGCTGGCCGGTACTGCGGGCCGGCCGGTCCTCAGGGCGTCCTACCTGCCGGAGCCGGCGGTGTCGGTCCAGGGTCGACGCGTGCTCGTGGTCACAACGGCGCCGGCCGCGATCGAGCCCGAGCTGGCGGGGGGCTTGGCGGCGCTGGGCGCCGAGTCGGTGGAGGTGGTGTCGTCGCTCGCCGACCGGCGCCGACTCGCCGCCGATCTCGAGGCCGCCGGTCGGTGTGACATGGTGCTGGTGGAGGTGAAGGCGGCCGGCGTCGACACCGTGCTCCCGTGGGCGAGCCGGCACCGGGTGGAGGTCGGCTTCATCCACAACCGCCTCGAGATCGAAGGCGGCACTGCCGCCCTCGCCGACTTGATGGTGCGGCCGGGCTATTGACGCCGGCGCCTGCCGCGGCAACCGGGATGCGGCCCGGCGCCGACGCAGCACGGCGACTCAGGCGATCACCTCGTAGACCTTGCTGAGCGGCTCGCGGCGAAGCAGCTCCCGGATGCGGACCTGGCTCGCCTGGATGGCCGGGCTGGCGAGGGCCTCCTCCATGTCGGCGACCGACGTCCACCGCATCAGCGCACCCCCCTCGATCAAGCCCCCGACGCCGGGCTGGAAGGCTCGCACCAGCTCGATGCCGAGGCACGCGGGGTGGGCCTCGAACGCCGGGACCACGTCCTCCTGGAACAATCGCACCAGCTCGTCGACATCGCCGGGGGCGACTGCGGACAGGAACAGCCTGACGACCATCACCAGCCCCAGGTCGCCTTCGAGAACATCCCTGCGAGGTCGGGGTTGCGCTCCAAGCGCCCGGTGGCGCGGTCGAAGCGCGCCGCAGGGCGCTGGCCGGCGCCCGGGTAGACGAGCGTCACGTCCACAGCGCCCTCGTCCACGCTGACGACGTTGTAGGACGGCCGGGTGTAACCCCGCAACCGGTACGAGGCCACGGTGCCGCTGTTCACGATGAGCATGCCGCCCACCTGCCACACGTGCGGGACGTGCTTGTGGCCGGCCAGCACGAGGTGCACGCCCGAGTCCTCGAGCAGCGCCAGCACGTCGCCCGCGTCCCAGACGACGTTGCGCTCCCGCCCGGTGCCGGGCACCGGCACCAGGTGGTGGTGCAGCACGAACACCCGCAGGTCGGAGGGCGCCGCGAACTCGGTGCGGATCCACTCGTAGCGCTCCCGCCCGATCTCTCCCTCGGCCAGATCGGGTTTGGAGCTGTCGACCGCCACGATCGTCGCGTGGCGCGGCACGTCCTCCCGCGCCAGGTGCAGCACCCGGTCGTGGTGGCCGGTGTCACCCTTGCCGAAGTGGTCCTGGAAGTGGAGGTACCCGACGTTCTTGGAGTCGTGGTTGCCGGGCACGACCACCGTCGTCAGCTCCTCCTGCAGCGGGCGCAGCGCGTCGCGGGCGGTGTGGTACTCCGACGCGTAACCCTCCTGGGTGAGATCGCCGGCGACCACCACCAGATCGGGCGCCAAGTGGCGGATCTCCTCGACGGCCGCCTCGAGGAGATTCGGGTCGAAGAAAGGAGATCCACAGTGGAGGTCCGACAACTGGGCGATGACCAGAGCCATGGCCGCCGATGTTACCCGCGCCCGGATTCGCGTATCCTGAATTCGCTGGGCTCTCCGCAGGGGGGTTCGATGGACGCTCCGAGGCGCCGCTACATCTGGGTCGAAGACCGCCTCGCCACGAGGCTGCCGTACTCGAAGTTCGTCATGGCGTCTTCGATGATGGTGATCGGGGTCGAGCCGGAGGTGGCGTTCCCGCTCGCGGAGGCCATCGAGGAGGAGCTGCTGGACGGCCTTGTCGACCACGTTCGGGTCGAGGAGGTGGTCGATC
>CAYGCW010000213.1:4277-5251 GCA_964348465.1 uncultured Acidimicrobiia bacterium
TCCGGGAAGAGCGTGACCTCGAAGAGCCCCTCCTCGTCGGAGAGCGTGACGAAGCACATCGTCCGGCCGTTCCCCGCGGGCGTCGTGCGGGTGGCCGCGAGGACCCCGGCCCTTACGCACCTGTCAGGGGGCACGGCCTGGGTCCGGACCCGCCGGGTCGAGCGGCCACTCCTCGTGCTGCTGGGAGGCGCGCCCGGCGTCGGCAAGTCGTCGGTTGCCGCCGAGGTCGGCGCCCGCTTGCGGATCCGCCCCGTGCTGCCGACCGACTCCATCCGCGAGGTCATGCGCACGATCCTGCCGGCCCAGCTCGCCGCGATCCTCAACGTGTCGTCGTTCGAGGCCCATCGGGAGCTGCGGGCGCCGCTGCCCGAGGAACACGACCCGGTGGTGGTCGGCTTCCGCCAGCAGGCGGAGTTCGTGGCCACGGGGATCCGCGGCCTCGTCAATCGCTCGCTGCGAGAAGGCAGCGATCTCGTCGTCGAGGGCGTTCACATGCTCCCGGGGCTCTTCGACGACGATCTGCAGGAGTGGCGGCGCCGGGCCGTCGTGTGCCAGGCCGTCCTCGCCGTGTCCGACCCGATGGTGCACCGGGCCCATTTCCTCACCCGGCTCGAGCACTCTGCCAGCCGGATGCCGCAGCGCTACCTCGACCACTTCGACGAGATCCGCAGGGTCGACCGGTACATCCGTCAGGTGGCGGCGGCAAGCGGGATCGCGGTGGTAGAGATGGATCAGCTCGACACCAGCGTGCAGACGGTCGTGGGAATGGTGGTCGACGAGGTCGTCCACGCCGAAGGGGACCCACAGCTTCGGCCCGCCGTCGGCTGACCCGTTTCAGCCGGGGTGGAAGTCTTCGTGGATGCGGCTCGCGGTCGGGCCGCGCTGGCCTTGGTACTTCGAGCCCGCCGCCGACGAGCCGTACGGGTGCTCGGCCGGGGTGCTCAGGGCGTAGAAGCTGATCTGGCCGATCTTCA
>CAYGCW010000214.1:0-5222 GCA_964348465.1 uncultured Acidimicrobiia bacterium
CCCGCCCGACGATCATGCTGATCGTGACGAACGTCGACACCTCGAGAGCGAGGCCGGTGAGCAGGATCAGCCCGTCGCGCCAGCGCCGCTGCACCGAGATCATGACAGCGACGGCGGCGGCGGCGACGACGATCGCGGTGATGGTCGCCGCCAGGTGGGAGCCGACGGCGGTGAGGGTGTCGAGCGTCGCCGACCGGCCGGTCTCGAACCACTCGCTCACCTGCAGGTCGAACTGCCAGAACGGCTGCCGAGCGGCGACGTAGACCACCACGAAGCCCGACGCCAGCCCGATGGCGGCCAGCGCGACATAGGCAGCCAGCAGGTGCCCGACCTCCTGCCACCGCAGCGGCCACCGGGCCCAGTCCCCCGCAGCGCACTCATGCTCACGACGCTTGGCGGCAAGCGCCCGCTCCCTGAGATCGATCGTCACGGTTCTTCCTCCCGTCGGATGTTTGGCAGATGCGGTCCCTGGGGTACCCATGCCGGCGGAATGCCAAACTGCGAACGTCTGGAGGATCGATGCCGAGCGTGACGATGGTGATCGTGGGAGCAGCGTTGCTGGCGGCGGCTGCCATCACGCTGTTCTCCTTGTGGCGCCACGGCCGGCCCGCCGACGAGGCGGAGCAGGCCCTGGTGTCGGGGATTCTGAGTGTCAGTTCGCTGCGCCGGTTCGTGGCCCGCCGCCTCGATCGCAGCACCGCCGGCGGTCTCCTGCTCACGCTCTCGCTCGGCGGCCTGTTCTTGGCCGCGGTGGTCGTCGGCGCAGTGTTCGACATGGTCGACGAGGGCCGCGGGCTCGCCACTTGGGACGGCGCCGCCGCAGAGTGGGGGGCCACCCGCGCCACGGAGACGTCCACCCGCATCATCAACTGGATCACCGACCTGGGCGGGACGACGGGGGTCATCGTCGTGACGCTCGCATTCAGCATCTTCTTCGCCCTGCGGGAGCGCTCGTGGCGGGTCCCGGCCTTCCTCATCACGGTCGCCGTCTCGCAATCGCTGCTCAACAACGCCGTCAAGCACATCGTGGACCGCGAGCGCCCCGATATCGCCCAGCTCGCCGGATGGGCCGGCTCGTCGTTCCCGTCCGGGCACAGCGCCGCCGCAGCCGCCGTCTGGGCCGCCGTCGCGTTCGTGCTCGGGCGCCGAGCTTCGACCACGAACCGGGCGCTCCTGGCGGGCGGCGCCGGCCTGGTCGCCGTCGCCGTCGCCGCCAGCCGCGTGCTGCTCGGCGTCCACTGGCTGACCGACGTGGTGGCCGGACTCGCCATGGGCTGGGGCGTGTTCTTGCTGGTCGCGATCACGTTCGGCGGCCGGGTGCTCCGGTTCGGCAGACCCGCCGAGGAGGTCGAAGCCGCCGCGCCGGCCGTGGAGGCTCAGGAGGTCGTCAGTGACGCCGCTTGAGCTGCGCGCAGACTTCGCCGACGTCACGGCTCCTCCCGGGGCGGAGTCCGACCGGCTGCGGCGAGCCGTCGAGACGCTGACCGGCTACCCGTTCCGGCCGGGCAACAAGATCGACGTGCTTCGCAACGGCGTCGAGATCTTCCCGGCCATGTTGGAGGCCATCCGCCACTCGCAGCGCTCCATCGACTTCGAGACGTTCGTGTACTGGCAGGGCGACATCGCCAGGCGCTTCGCCGGCGCTCTGGCCGAGCGGGCCCGGGCCGGTGTGCGGGTGCGGGTGCTGCTGGATGCCTTCGGATCGCGTCCGATGCGCGCCGCGCTGATCGAGGAGATGACGGATGCCGGCGTGATCGTGCATCGGTTCCGCCCCCTGCCCCGTCTGAAGTTCTGGGAGTCCGACCATCGGACCCATCGCAAGATCCTCATCTGCGACGAGCGGATCGGGTTCACCGGAGGCGTCGGCATCGCCGCCGAGTGGGAGGGCGACGCCCGGGGTCCCGACGAGTGGAGGGAGACCCACTTCCGCGTGGAGGGCCCCGCCGTCGATGCGCTGCGGGCGGCCTTCATAGGCGATTGGCTGGAGGAGTCCGACGAGCTCTTCGGGGACGTCGACCGCTTCGAACCGCAGCCGCATGCCGGTGACAGCATGGTGGCCGGGATCGTCGGGTCGGCCGAGATCGGGATGTCGCCGATCGCATCGGCGTTCGTGACGATGCTCGAGCTCGCCGAGCGCAGCATCCACATCACAACGCCCTACTTCAATCCCACCGACCTGTTCGTGAAGCGGATGGTCGAGGCCGCCCGGCGCGGCGTCGACGTCCAGGTGCTGATGCCCGGGCCGCACATCGACAAGCGGGTGGCGCAGATCGTGGCCGAGGACCGCTATGAGGAGCTGCTCGACGGCGGGGTCCGGATCTGGCGCTATCAGCCGTCGATGCTGCACACGAAATGCCTGGCGATCGACGGCCGCATGGCCGTCGTCGGCTCGGCGAACTTCAACCGGCGTTCGATCGCGAAGGACGAGGAGTTCGTGCTGGTCGTCGACGACCCGTCGGTCGTCGGCATCCTCGAAGACCACTTCGCCGAGGACGTCGGCCGGAGCCTCCCGGTGGAGCCCGACATCTGGGAAGGTCGCTCCCTCTGGCAACGGGCCGCGGAGAAGGCCAGCCGCCTGATCAGACCGGAGGCATGACGGCGCGCTACGCCCGCACCACCGCCATCACCCGGTCGAGCTCCGATGTCTCGATGTCGTCGAGGGACTCGATCCGCTGGATGTAGATGCGGCCGACGCCCAGCGTCTCCTGCTCGGCGATCCAGGCTCTAGCCCGGTCGGGCGTGCCGCGGAGGATGTTGCGCCCGTCCAGGCGCTGCTCGAACTCCTCGGGTGAGATGCCGCGCCGCGCCGCCTCGTTGGCGATGCGGTCCTGGTAGTAGCCCACGTCGTCGGCGACGTAGGCCTGGGTGACCAGGCTGACGAGGATGTCGGCGGGGTCGCGTCCCGCGGCCTCGGCGGCGGCGCGGAACACTGCGATGCGTTCCCGGAGCTTGTCGGGGTGGTCGACGAACTGGTTGTACTCGTCGGCATAGGTGCCGGCCAGCGTGGGGGTCCGGCGAGCGCCGCCGCCGCCCACCACGATCGGCAGGTTCACCGGCTTCGGCAACACGTCGACGTCCGCCAGCGAGTAGTAATCGCCGTCGGGTGCAGCTCGGGTCCGTCCGAATGCGGCGTGGAGGTAACGCAGCGCCTCCTCGAATCGGGCGAACCGTTCACCGAGCGGCCACAGGTCCAGCCCGAACGCGTCGTGCTCCTGCGGCATCCAGCCGGTGCCGACGCCGAGGCTGAAGCGGCCGCCGGACAACTCGTCGATCGTCGCGGCCGTCTTGGCGATCACCGCCGGGTGGCGAAAGGTGATCGGGCTGACCAGCACGCACAGCTTCACGGCGCGCGTCTCCCGGGCGAGGCCGGCCAGCACCGCGAAAGCGTCCGTGGCATGGGCGGATTCGTCACCGTTCAGGTAGTGGTCCGAGCGGGCGAACACGGCGATGTCGTTGTCTTCGCACCATCGGGCCAGCCGCACGTGCGATGCGAACGTGCCGCCCACCTGGGGCTCGGTCATCAGGCCGAACTCCATGCTGTCCTCCCTTTCCCGCTCACCAGCCGCGTTCGGCCCACGCCGTCAGCTGGGGGCGCTCGGCGCCGATGGTCGTATCGAGCCCGTGGCCTGGGTACACGACGGTGTCGTCGGCCAGCGTGAACAGGCGGGAGCGCAGGCTGGCGACGATGCGGCTGAAGGCGGCGCCGTCGCCGGTCCGGCCGGGGCCGCCGGGAAACAAGGTGTCGCCGCTGAACAGGTGCCCCGGGATCGCAAAGCACGTCGAACCCGGCGTGTGGCCGGGCGTGTGCAGAGCCGCCAGCGTGATGTCGCCGACCCGGATCTCGTCCTCGTCCTCGATCGCGAGGTCAGGCGGAAGCCCGGCCCGGGCGGCGTCCGCATCGTGGATGCGGAAGGGGATGCCCAGGCGGCGCGAGGTCTCCGCAGCGGCGCCGATGTGGTCGGGATGGCCGTGAGTGGTGAGGATCGCAACGGGCTCGGTGCCCACGGCAGCCTCCACGATCCGGTCCGCCTCGGCGGCGGCGTCGATCAGCACCGAAGCCCGGGTGCGGGCGCACGCCACCACGTAGACGTTGTTCTCGAACGAGCCGACACAGATCTTACGGATGCGCAGCTTCGAATCCTCGTAGTGCCACGGGATCACGGTCGTCGAGGCTAATCGAGCGCTCGCCGGCGCCGGCGCGCCGCTTAAGATGCCGTCCGCATGACCGACGACCCGACCCAGCGGATGCCGGCGGCCGGCGACGGCGACATCCCGCCCCCGCCGCCGCCTGGCGACGTTCCGCCGGTGGGCGGCGGCCCGCCTCCGCCACCCGGCGGCCAGCCCCCGCCACCTGGCGACGTTCCGCCGGGGGCCCCGCCGCCCGGCGGCTTCACGACGGTGCAGTCGCGCGTCCTCATCGGGCTGCTGGCCGCCGTCGTCGTGCTGCTGGCGGTCATCGGCGGCGTGCTCATCTTCGGCGGTGACGGCGACGAGGTCGCCATCGACACCTCGACCACGACCACCGCGACGGTTCCCCCGCCGACCACGACGATGCCGCCGACCACGACCATGCCGCCGACCACGACCATGCCGCCGACCACGACCATGCCGCCCACGACGACGATGCCGCCGACCACCACCACCACCTCGACCACGACCACCACCACCGAGCCGGATCCGTGCGCGTTCGTGGAAGACCTCCGCGGCCCGCTTGCCAATCACGTGTACCTCGGGGTAGACGGCATCGGCGCCCTCACCGCCTTCGGCGACGATGCCGAGACGACCATCCAGACGCTCACATGCCTGCTCGGCGATCCCGACGCCGACAGCGGTTACGTGGACAGCTTCTCGGTCTTCGGCACGTGCCCCGGGTCGCTGGTGCGCGGCGTGCGGTGGGGGCCGCTGCTCACGCTCTACGGGAACGCCATGCTGTTCGACGCCGAGCCCCGCGAGTTCTACGACTACCGCTACGACGCCTTCGAGTCCCCCGACACGCTGGAGCTGGTGTTCCCGGAGACGGGGGTCGGGCTCGGGGCGACGATCCCCGAGTTGGAGGCTGCCTATGGGACGGACCTGCAGGTCTTCGAGGACGACCTCACCGGCGGCGCCGCGTTCGTCATCGGAGAGCGCGAGGTCGCCGGCACCACCGTCCCGTTGATCTTCGGGACCCTCACCAGCGACCAGCCCGACGCCACGGTGCAATTCATCGACGTCGGCTTCCC
>CAYGCW010000215.1:0-5210 GCA_964348465.1 uncultured Acidimicrobiia bacterium
CGCCGTCGCGGCCGCCCTGCGTGCGGCCGGGTATCTGCCCGACGAGCGGATCGCTCAGGTCGTGTTCCTGGCCGAGCGCCTCGACAAGCCGGTGCTGGTGGAGGGGCCGGCGGGCGTCGGCAAGACCGAACTGGCGAAGGCGCTCGCTGCGGTGCACAGCCGGCGCCTCGTGCGTCTCCAGTGCTACGAGGGGCTCGCCGAGCTGGAGCACGACATCTTCACCGAGGAGTTCCTGCTCACCCGGCCGTTGCTGGAGGCGATCCGGTCACCGGAGCCGGTGGTGCTCCTCATCGACGAAGTCGACAGGGTCGAGGTGGAGACGGAGGCGCTCCTGCTCGAGGTCCTCGCCGACTTCCAGGTGACGATCCCCGAGCTGGGCACGATCGCCGCCACCTCCAGGCCACTAGTCGTGCTCACGTCCAACAACACCCGGGAGCTGTCCGAAGCGCTCAAGCGCCGCTGCCTGTTCCTGCACATCGGCTACCCGACCGTGGAGCGAGAACGCGAGATCCTGCTGACCAGGGTCCCCGACCTGCCGGAGACGCTCGCGGAGCAAGCGGCCCGCCTGGTGCGGAGCATCAGAGCTCTGCCCCTTCGGAAGCCGCCGTCGGTGAGCGAGTCGATCGACTGGGCCCGGACGCTGCTGGCGCTCGGCGTCGACCTAGTCGACGAGGCAGTCGCCGGCGACACTCTGCACGTGCTGCTCAAGTACCAGGCCGACATCGAGAAGGTCGCCGGGGAGCTGGAGTCGGCGGCGGTGGGCTGATGCTCGGCCTGCTCACCGGATTCGTCGACGAGTTGCGCGCGGCAGGCATCCCGGTGTCGATGGTGGAGGCGATCGACGCCGCCGAGGCGCTGCGTCACGTCGACCTCTCCGACCGGGCGGGCCTCAAGGCGGCCCTGGGGGCGACGCTCGTGAAGAACGTTCGGCATTACGAGGCGTTCGAGGTGGCGTTCGAGGTGTACTTCGGGCTGCGGCCTCGCCACGTGGAGGACGAAGCGTTCGCCGCGGCGACGCGGGAGTCGGATCGATCCGTGCTCGGCGTCTCCGCGGGCGGGGGCGCCGGCGGCGAGTTGGACGACTCCGCCCTGGCCGAGGCGCTCTTCCGGGCGCTGATCGATCAGGACGACGCCCTGCTCCAGGCCATCGTGCGGGTGGCGGTGGAGCAGCTCGCCGGCATGGAGCCCGGCCGTCCGGTCGGGGGCACCTATTACCTGTACCGCACGCTGCGCCGCCTCGACATCGATGCGCTGCTGGAGCGGCTGCTCGCGCAGGCGCGGGCCGACCGCACCCTCACCCCGCTGGAGGAGCGGCTGCTGCGGGAGGAGCTGGAGCTGCGCATCGAGCGGTTCCGGGCTGAGCTGCGCAGCGAGATTCGGCGCCGGCTGGTGGCCGACCGGGGCCCGGAGGCGGTGGCCCGCACGCTGCGCCGGCCGCTCGTGGAGGACGCGGACCTGGTCCACGCCACCCGCGCCGAGCTGGCCGAGGTCGAGCGCGTCATCCACCCGCTGGCTCGCAAGCTCGGCGCCCGGCTCGCCCAGCGCCGTCGCCAAGGCCGCAAGGGCCGCCTCGACGTCCGGCGCACGATCCGCCGGTCACTCTCCTCCGGCGGCGTCCCGGTGGACCCGCGTTTCCGCCGGCCGCGCCCCTCCAAGCCCGAGCTGTTCGTCCTCGCCGACGTGAGCGGGTCCGTGGCGACCTTCGCCCGCTTCACCATGCAGCTCGTGTACGCCGTCTCCCACCAGTTCTCGCGGGTCCGCTCTTTCGCCTTCATCGATGCCATCGACGAGGTCACCGACTTCTTCGGTCCGGGCGTCGACTTCGATGACGCGCTGCGGCGGGTCTCCGAGGAGGCGGCGGTGGTGTGGCTCGACGGGCACAGCGACTACGGGAACGCCTTCGGACAGTTCCAGGAGCGCTACGCCGCCGAGCTGACCCCCCGCTCCACGTTGATCGTCACCGGCGACGCCCGCAGCAACTACCACGACCCCAACGCCGGGGCCCTCGCGGAGATCGCGCGTGCGGCGCGGGCCTTGTTCTGGCTCAATCCGGAAGCCCGGAGGTACTGGGACACCGGCGACTCGGTGATGGGCGCCTACGCGCCGTGGTGCGACGGCGTCTACGAGGTGCGCAACCTGCGGCAGCTCGCCGGGTTCGTGGAGAAGGTGGCGCTACCCACTCACCGCCGTCTCGCCCGGCCGGCCTGATCGGGGAAAGCGTTAAGTCGGGTACGCTGCCGGCCGATAGGTGGGGGGAACGGGCGTCCACGGTCGCCCCGGGTCACGTGCGGCCGGCACCGGCTGCGGAGGAGAGAGAGTGCGCCAGTGGGGCAAAGAGTTCTCGTAGTTGAAGACTCCCAGGTCATCCAGCGCCTGATCGAGGTGTGCCTGCGTCCCGCCGGGTTCGAGGTGGAGACCAGGGACGACGGGCCGAGCGGCCTCGAGGCGGCCCAGGGGAATCCTCCCGACCTGCTGATCCTCGACGTGGGCCTGCCCAAGATGGACGGCTGGGAGGTGCTCTCACGGCTGCGCTCCGACCTGCGGACCCGCAACCTCACGGTGCTGGTGCTCACCGCCCACGCCCAGGAGGAGACGCGGGAGCGCGCCGACCGGGGCGGCGCCGACGCGTTCCTCACCAAGCCGTTCCGGCCCAACGACCTGCGCCGGGTGGTCACCCAGCTCGTGCAGCCCGAGGCCGGCTCGACGGCAGGTCAGGCCTAGCCTCAGTCCTCCGGCGCGGGGGCGCTCCCTGGCTATCGTGCGGCCGGTGACGTTCGTCGGAAAGCCCGTCCTCAGGCGTGAAGACACGCCGCTCGTCGTTGGTGACGGCCGCTATCTGGACGATCTTCGCCTCGACGGGATGCTTCATCTCGCCGTTGTGCGCAGCCCCTTTGCACACGCCACGGTCACGACCGTGGACGTCGAGGAGGCGCTCGCCGTGCCGGGCGTCCATCTGGTCCTCACCGGCGCCGACCTGGCAGACCTCATCGCCTCCCCGCGGCCCCGCCCCGACCGGCGGGTCCCGCCCCGCCCGGCGCTGATCGCCGACGTGGTGCGCATGGTCGGCGACCCGGTGGCGGCGGTCGTGGCCGAGCGCCCGGACCAGGCTCGCGACGCGGCCGACCTCGTATTCGTGGACTATGAGCCGCTGCCAGTGGTCTCCGATCCGGAAGAGGCGCTCGCCGGCCCGGCCCTCTACCCCGAGTACGGCGACAACATGGCGTTCGACCGCCGGGGCGGCGACGCCGAAGCCGAGGAGGCCGAAGGGCCCATCATCGTTACCGGCGTCGTCGAGCACCCGCGCGTCGCGCCCGCCCCGCTGGAGACTCGGGGCGCCCTTGCGGCGTGGGATGGCGACAGGCTCACCCTCTACTTGGGCACTCAGGCTCCGGCGCTGATGGCCGACGAGCTGGCGGCGTCGTTCGGGATGCCGGTCGAAGATGTCAGGGTCGTCGTTCCCGACATGGGAGGTGCGTTCGGCTCGAAGTTCGACCTCGCCGAGGAGGAGGTGCTCGTCGTCGAGGCGGCTCGCCGGGTCGGCCGGCCCGTGAAGTGGGTCGAGACTCGCCGGGAGCACCTGCTCACGATCGGCCACGGCCGGGCTCAGCGCCATACCTACCGGGCGGTGGCCGACGCCGACGGCCGCCTGCTCAGCCTGTGGGTGGATTCCCTCGTCGACGTGGGGGCGCGCAAGCGCTACATCGCCGGCCCGCCGTACACACCGCGGATCGGCACGGGCAACTACCGCATCGGGTCATACGGGTGGCGCCAGCGGGGGGTGTTCACGAACCGGGCCCCGACGGGTATCTATCGGGGCGCCGGCCGTCCCGAGGCGACGCTGACGATCGAGCGGGTCGTGGATCGCGTGGCGCAGGCGGCCGGCCTCGACCCGGCCGAGGTGCGCCGCCGCAACTTCGTCACTGAATTCCCGTACCAGAGCCCCGGCGGGGCCGTGTTCGACTCCGGCGACTACCACCGGGCGCTCGACGTGCTGCTCGAGATCGCCGACTACGGCGGGCTGCGCCGCCGCCAGGAGGAGCTGCGGGACGCCGGTCGGCTCATCGGCATCGGGCTGTGCGCCTACGTGGAGGCCACCGCGTTCGAGCGCTTCGAGCGCGCCGTCGTCGAAATCGACGAGCGCGGCTGGGTGCATGCCAGAGTCGGCACGCTCGACCACGGCCAGGGCCACCGCACGACGTTCGCTCAGGTGCTCGCCGACGAACTGGGCATGGATCCGGACAGGGTCGTCGTGTCGCAGGGCGACACCGCGGAGATCCCGTGGGGCTTCGGCACGTCCGGGTCCCGATCGGTGGCGCACGGCGGCGCGTCTGTGGCCGGCGCGGCCCGAGAGGTGGCCGCCAAAGCGGCCCGCATCGCTGCCCATCTGCTGGAGGCCGACCCGGCGGACATCGTTCCGACCGGGGGCCGGCTCGAGGTGCGAGGCGCGCCGGGGTCGGGGATGGGGTGGGAGGAGGTGGCCGCCGCTGCCCACGATCCGGCACGGCTGCCGGCCGGAGAGGAGCCGGGCCTCGCCTCCGACCACACGTCTGAGTTCGAGGGCCTGGCATTCCCGTTCGGCATGCACCTGGCGGTGGTCGAAGTCGACCCGGAGACCGGCGTCGTGGATCTCCAGCAGGTGTGGGCAGTCGACGACTGCGGCACGGTGATCAATCCGATGCTGGCCACCGGCCAGCGCCACGGCGGCCTGGCGCAGGGCATCGGCCAGGCTCTGATCGAGGAGGTGGTCTACGACGAGCACGGCAACCTGCTCACGTCGACGTTCATGGACTACCTGTTGCCGTCGGCCGCCGACATCCCCCGGCTCCATCTGGGTGGCACGGTGACTCCGTCGCCGCACAACTCTCTCGGCGCCAAAGGTGTCGCCGAGTCGGGCGCCATCGGCATCCCCGCCGCGATCGTCAACGCCGCAGTGGACGCCCTGGCGCCGCTCGGCATCGAGCACCTCGACCTCCCGCTCCGCCCGGAGCGCGTATGGCGGGTGATTCGCGAGGCCGGTACCCGCTAGGGGCGCGCAGCTCGACTCCGGCCTATGTCCCTTCGATCGTGGCGGACGCTCCGCGCCGGGCCCCGGCCCGGTTCAGCCCGGGGGAGGCGGCGTGCCCTGGGTGGAACTCGAGCACCCAGCCGTCCGGAGCTCGCCGCCACAGCGACGACCGGTTGCCGTGCTCGACGTGGCCGCCGGCGCGGAA
>CAYGCW010000216.1:0-5169 GCA_964348465.1 uncultured Acidimicrobiia bacterium
ACGCTCTCCAGCTTGGGGAGGTCGAGGTCGGCGGGCGGGGTGGCCGGCACCGGCTCCGGCGCGGCGGCGGCCGGCACCGGCTCCGGCTCGGCGGGCGGCGCTGCAAACGGCGCCTCGGCCGCGGGTTCGTCCCGCTCCGGGGACGGCTCCGGAGTGGGCACCGGCGCCTGCGCGCCGGCCGGGGCCGGGGCGGCGGCGGGGACCCCGGCGGCGAGCTTGCGAACCCGCTCCTCGACGCGGTCGAGCCGCGCGGCGACGGCCGCCGGGTCGCGGGCGGTCTCGGGGCGTGTCAGGCGCAGCAGGGCCAGCTCCACGACGAGCCGCTCCTCGCGCCCGTCCCGCAGCTGGACGAGAGCGTCGCCCAGCTCGTCGACGGCCCGCAGCACCTGGGCGGAGCTGACCTTGGCGGCGTTGTGGCGCCACTCGGCGAGGACGTCGGGACCCTCGTCGGCGACTTCCTCCAGGTTGGGGGCGTAGTGGGCGAGGAACAGGCCGCGGAAGAACGCCACCGCGTCGGCGACGAACCGCCGCAGGTCGGCGCCCTCGGAGGCCAGGGCGGCGACCAGGGAGAGCGCCGCGGCGGCGTCTCCGTCCCGGACCGCGTCGGCGAGCCGCCCGAACGCCTCCCGGTCCGCCACGCCGAGCGCCCGCCCCAGGCCCCCGGCGGTCACCTTGCCGCCGCCGAGCGCCGCCACCTGCTCCAGCAGGCTCAGCGCATCGCGGGCCGAGCCGCGGGCGTGATGGGTGACGACCGCCGCCGCTCCGGGCTCCAGTTCGTAGCCCTCCCGATCTGCGATGTTGTCGACGAGGGCCGCCAGTGACTCCGACGTGATCGGATGGAAGTCGAACCGTTGGGCGCGGCTGCGGATCGTGTCGAGGAGCTTGTACGGCTCCGTGGTGGCCAGCACGAAGATCACGTGCTCGGGCGGCTCCTCCAGCGTCTTCAGGAGCGCGTTGCCGGCGGCCCGGGACAGCATGTGGGCCTCGTCGAGGATGTACACCCGCCGCGCCCCGCCCGCCGACGCCACCGTGCCCACGTTGACCCTGATCTCGCGGATGTCCTCGACCTTGTTGTGCGACGCGGCGTCCAGCTCGATGACGTCGAGCGACGTGCCCGAGGTGATCGCATCGCAGGAGTTGCACTCGTTGTCCGGCTCACCGTCGGCGCCGGGGCTGGGGCAGTTCAGCGCCTTGGCGAGGATGCGGGCGGTGGTGGTCTTGCCGGTACCGCGCGGCCCCGCGAACAGGTAGGCGTGGGCGATCTTCCCCTGCTGCACCTCGTGGGCGAGAGTTTCGGTGACGTGCCGCTGGCCGACGACCTCGTCGAAGCGCTGCGGCCGGTACCTGCGGTAGAGGGCCTGGTACTCCACGGCGGCGATGGTACCGACCCCGGAGGCCCGGCTCGCAGTCGCGAAAGGCAGGCCGCCACGACTACGGTGCCGACCATGCGACTCGGCATCGACCTCGACGGCGTCGTCGCCGACTTCAACTCCGGCTGGATCAGGAGATACAACGACGACTTCGGCGCCACCATCCCCGTCGACGCCGTCACCATGTGGGACGGACTCCACGACCTGACCCACTTCACCGACATGGCGGCCTTCTGGGAGTGGGCCCGCGGGCACGGCGAGGGCAGCGTGTTCCTGCACCTGGAGACCTACGCCGGCTCCGTCGAGACGCTGCGGCGGCTCGACGCCGGCGGCCACGAGGTCGTCATCGTCACGACCAAGCCCGATTGGGCGGTCCACGACACCTTCGCTTGGCTGGCCGAGCACCGGATCCCCACCCGCGAGGTCCACGTCACCTGGCGCAAATGGCGAGTCCCGTGCGACGTGTACCTCGACGACGCCCCCCACCAGATCGCCAGGATCCACCGCGAACGGCCGGAGGCCGTCACGTGCCGGTTCGTGCGCCCGTGGAACCGGCCCGTCGCCGGGGTGCGCGACATCCACGATTGGGAGGAGTTCGAAGCGCTGGTGTTCGAGCTCGGCCCAGAGTGAGCACCAGGCCGGCTCGTCAGCAGGTCGAGTGGCCGCACGAGTAGCACTTCCCGCACGCCTCGGCGAACTCGAACGCCGGCTGGCCGCACACCGGGCACACCTCGAAGACGCTCTGGCCGCGCCGGGGCGGCGAGATCGGACGGTCTTCCTCGGCGGTCGGCGCCGCCGGAGGTGAGCCCTCGAGAGTCCCCAGGTCGGTCCCGGAAGGCCGGCCCCGGTTGAGCACCTGCCATTGCTTCGATCCGTCGCGGTACACGGTGATGCCCTTGCAGCCCAGCTCCCACGCCAGCACGTACACGGCGCGGACCTCCTCGCGGGTGGCCGCCGCCGGGAGGTTGATGGTCTTGCTGACGGCGTTGTCGACGTGACGCTGAAACGCCGCCTGGTGGCGAACGTGCCAAGCGGGAGCCACGTCGTGGGCGGTGGGGAACAGGCTCTGGACATCGGGCGGAACCCCGTCCAGGCTCCGAACGCCTCCCCGTCGTGCGATCTCCTCGGCGAGGTCGGCGCTCCAGAAGCCGCGGGACCGGGCGATCTGCTCGAATCCGGCGGCCACCTCGGTGAGCACGGTCCCGTCGAGCACCTTGCGGTGGTAGCTGACCGCGAACAGCGGCTCGATGCCCGACGACGCTCCGGCGATGATCGATATCGTGCCGGTCGGCGCGATGGTCGTCCGGGTCGCGTTTCGCATCGGGCGGTTCCAGGCATCGGGGCCGTACACGGAGTCGCCCCAGTTCGGGAAGGGGCCCCGTTCCGCAGCCAGCTCCTCCGAAGCGGAGTCCGCCTCCGACTGGACGAACTGCATGACCTCTTCGGCCAGCGTGACGGCCGGATCGCTGTCGTAGGGGATCCCGAGCCGCACCAGCAGATCCGCCCAGCCCATGACGCCCAGGCCGATCTTGCGGTTGCCGTGCTTGTGAACCGCTTCGATCTCCGCCAGCGGGTACCGGCAGCGCTCCACCGCGTCGTCGAGGAAGCGGATACCCAGCCGCACCACCTCCCGCAGCCGGCGCCAGTCGACACCGTCGGGACCCGCGAAACGGCCGAGGTTCACCGATCCCAAGACACACGCTTCGAACGGGAGCAGCGGCTGCTCGCCGCACGGGTTGGTGGCGGTGATCCGTCCCAGGCGCGGAGTCGGGTTGGTGCGAGGCTCGTTGATCCGATCGAGGAACACGATGCCCGGGTCGCCCGACGCCCACGCGGCGTCGACCAGCCGGGCGAGCACCTCGTCCGCCCTCAGGCTGCCGGAGGGCTCCCCCGTCCGTGGGTTGATCAGGGCGTACGACTCCGCGCGCTGCGCCTTCTCCATCCAGGCCTCGGTCACTCCGACGGAGAGGTTGAAGTTGGTGAGGCCCCCGCTGCGCTTGGCGTCGACGAACTGGAGAACGTCGGGGTGGGTGACGTCGAGAATCCCCATGTTGGCGCCGCGCCGGAAAGATCCCTGCTTGATCACCTCGGTGGCCGCGTCGTAGGCCTGGAGGAACGAGACCGGTCCCGACGACACTCCCATCGTGCTCTTCACGGTGTCCCCGCGGGGCCGCAGACTCGAGAACGAGAAGCCGGTGCCGCCGCCGGACTGATGGATGAGCACGGCCAGCTTGAGCGTCTCGAAGATCGAGTCGAGCGAGTCCTCGACGGGGAGCACGAAGCAGGCGGCGAGCTGCTGGAACTCCCTGCCTGCGTTCATGAGCGTGGGCGAGTTGGGCATGAACTCGAGACCCGCCATCGCCGCATAGAACGCCTCCCGCCACCGGTCGCGGGACCCTCCCCACGCCGGCTCGGCAGAGGCGACGTCGTCGGCCACCCTGTGGAAGAGCTCCGCCGGAGTCTCGATCGGCGCCCCCCGATCGTCGCGCTTCAGGTACCGGTGCTCGAGCACCGTCAACGCGTTCGAGCTGAGCGCCACTTCGCTGCTGGCCATCTGGTCGAGGCTCCTCCTTCTGGACGCGAAGGCTATTGCCGTCGACCCCGACGTGCATGGGGCGCTCGGAACGGCGCGGCTCCGATACCATGACCGTGCCGATGACGCCGCAACTCGCCGACGACGGGCCGGCCGCCGCCGGGGCTGCGGCGTTCTTGCGCCGCACCCGGGAGACGGCCGAGGAAGCCGAGCTGCGGGAGCTGGCGCCGGTGGCGACGCTCAGCGTCCGCTCCCGGGGCCGGGAACGCCCCGAGGCCCCGGACTGGTACCGCACGGCGTTCGAGCGCGACCGGGACCGCATCATCCACTCCAAGGCCTTCCGGCGCCTCAAGCACAAGACGCAGGTGTTCATCAACCCGGAGGGCGACCACTACGTCACCAGGCTCACCCACACCCTCCAGGTCACCCAGATCGGCAGGTCGCTGGCCAGGTACCTGGGGCTCAACGAGCCGCTTGCCGAGGCGATCTGCCTGGGGCACGACGTCGGCCACTCGCCGTTCGGGCATACCGGCGAAGACGCCCTGTCCGCCTACGTGGACGGCGAGTGGCTGCACTCAGAGCAGAGCGTGAGGATCTTCCGCGTGCTCGAGCCCCTCAACCTGACGTGGGAGGTGCTCGACGGCATCCGCTCCCACAGCTGGAAGATCGAGCCGCCGCCGGCGACTCCCGAAGGCCGCGTGTGCCGCTACGCCGACCGCATCGCCTACCTCACCCACGACGTCGAGGATGCCGTCCGGGCCGGGATCATCGGTTACGAGGATCTGCCGGCGGGCGCCGGGGCCGTCTTCGGGGAACCGGGAAGAGAGTGGATCGGGTCGATGATCCAGGCCGTCGTCGACCACGCGCTGGCGACCGGCGAGGTGGCGATGGGGCCGCGCGAGCACGAGGCGATGCACGACCTGCGCGAGTTCATGTTCGCCCGCGTCTACCTGCGTCCCGAGGTGGACCAGCAGGCCCGGTACGCATCCGCGCTGATCCACGCCCTGGTCGACCATTTCGTCGCCAGCCCGGCCGAGGTTCCGGCCACGTATCGCGCCTGGGAGGAAACCGACCCGCTCACCCAGGCGATCGACTACGTGGCCGGAATGACCGACCGCTATGCCATCCGGCTGCACGACGAGCTGTTCGGTTGACGGCTCAGGGCTGCAGCGTCGCCACCATCCCGCTGTGGTCGGATGGCCACAGCCCGCCCACCGTCCGGTTGTCCTGGTCGTTGCCGACGAGCTTGACGTTGCCGACCGGCAC
>CAYGCW010000217.1:0-5167 GCA_964348465.1 uncultured Acidimicrobiia bacterium
GCTCACACCGGCGCCTCCTCGTAGCCGGGCTCGCCGGGCATCAGGATCCGGAAGTCCTCGCGCGTGCCCACCACCCGCGGCGCCACCCGGGGCACCTCGGGCTGGGAAGCGGCGAAGTCGAAGGCGTCCTCGACCGATGCGAACTGCGCCAGCAGCTCGAGGTGGCGCATCGTGGGGAACGGGACGTGCCACTCGCCCCGTGCGGCCCGCTCCAGCGCCGCGGCCGGCGACGCCCAGACGGCCTCGGTGACCTCGACCCCGTCGGGCCGGGCGGCCGTCCCGGCGGCGACCGGGGCGAGGTAGAAGCGGGTGTCGAAGCGGCGCGGCGGGCCCGACGGCGTGACCCAGTTGGACAGGTAGGCCAGCGCCCCGGCGGCGAATGCGTGGCCCGAGCCCGCCAGCGCCCGGTACAGGGCGGCGCCCTCCAGCCCTGCCCAGCGGTCTGCGTCTCCGGGGTCGGCCGGCGGCTCGGTCACGAACACGCCGGCCTCCTCGGCGAGCTCCCTGAGGCCGGCGGCCCGCCACGCCAGCTCGGCGCCGTTGACCCCGGCCACGGCCGCCGCGGCGTCCTCGCCCCGGTCGGCGGCGTCGATTGCGCCGCCCGGGAACACGAAAGCGCCGCCCATGAAGACCGAGTGAGACGCGCGCCGCACCATCAGGACCTGGAAGCCGGCCGGGTCGGGACGCAAGGCGAGGACGGTGCTGGCCGGGCGGATCATATGTCGATCACGTCGTATCCGGTCTGCTGCGAGCGGCCCGCCGAGTAGCGGTTGCGGGCCCAGCGGCGCAGGCTCTCCCGCAGCGCCGGCACCATGAGCAGCAGGCCGACGCCGTCGGTCACGAACCCGGGGGTGACCAGCAGCACCGCCCCGGCCAGCACCATCGCGCCGTGCGCCAGCTCCTTGCCGGGGAAGCGGCCCGCAGCGAGCGCCGCCTGCGCCTGCGACCACACGGCCAGGCCCTGGCTCCGGGCGATGTACGCGCCGGCGAAGCCGGTGAGGACGATCAGCCCGACCAGCGGCCACACTCCGACCCGCTCCCCGACGAGCACGAACACCACGATCTCCAGGAGCGGGATGAGTACGAAGGGCAGTGCGATCACGCCCATGAAGCCAGGTTAACCCCGGCGGTAGTCTTACCCCCCATGACCCTGCGCGACCTGCCCGCCGTGGACACGCTGGCAGACGAACTGGCCGTCACCGGGCTGCCCCACGCCCTCCTGGTCGAGACGGCCCGCCATGCCGTAGCCGAGGCGCGCCGTCTCCGCACGGCGGGTGAGCAGGCCGACCCCCTGGAGATGGCGGAGCGGGAAGCGGCCCGGTTGCGGCTCCAGCGCCCCGGGCGAGTCGTCAACGCCACCGGAGTGCTCCTCCACACCAACCTGGGTAGGGCCCCGGTGGCGGAGGCCGCCGCCGAGGCCGCCGGAGTCGTGGCGGCCGGCTACGCGCCCGTGGAGCTGGACCTCGCGACGGGCCGCCGGGGCGGGCGCGGGGCATACGTGCACCGCCTGGTCGCCACGCTGACCGGCGCCGAGGCGGCGCTGGTCGTCAACAACAACGCCGGTGCGCTGTTCCTGGCACTGGCGGCCCTCGGCGGAGGAGGGTCGGTGGTGGTGTCGCGCGGCGAGCTGATCGAGATCGGCGGATCGTTTCGGCTGCCGGAGCTGATGGCCGCCACCGGCTGCCGGCTCGTCGAGGTGGGGACGACGAACCGCACCCGCCTCGCCGACTACGTTGCGGTGGCGGCGGGGGCGGCCCTGTTCCTGAAGGTGCACCCCTCCAACTACCGAATCGAGGGCTTCAGCGAGGAGGCCCACTACGACGAGGTGGCCGGCCTGGCCGCCGAGCACGGCGTCCCACTGGTCGCCGACATCGGCAGCGGCCTGTTGGACGACCGGGTGCCGTGGCTCGGCGGCCCGCCGCCCCCCTGGCTGGATGGCGAGCCGGCCGCACGGCAGACCCTGGAGGCCGGAGCCGGAGTCGTGCTGTTCTCCGGCGACAAGCTGCTCGGCGGGCCGCAGGCCGGGGTGGTGGCCGGCTCGGCATCCCTGGTGCGGCGCATGGCGCGCCACCCGGTGGCAAGGGCGATGCGCGCCGGAGGGCCGGTACTGGCGGCACTCGCCGCCACCCTGGAGCTGTACGCCGCCGGCCGCGGCCGGGACGTCCCGTTCTGGGCGATGGCGTCGATTCCCTACGAGGAACTGGCGGCCCGAGCCGCGTCCGTCCTCGAGCTGGCGGACGTGGACGGCGAGGTTGGCGAAGGTCGGTCGCTCCCGGGCGCAGGGTCGGTGCCCGGCAAGACGATCCCGTCGCCGGTCATTCGCATCGACCGGACGCCCGACCGCACCTGGGAGCGGCTGCTGCACGCCGACCCGCCGGTGGTGGCTCGTCGCGAGGACGCCGGACTGGTCGTCGACCTGCGGGCGGTAGACCCTGTCGACGACGGCCTGGTGGCGGCGGCGCTGCGGACGGCATGCCGGTAATCGGCACCGCCGGCCACGTCGACCACGGCAAGTCGACGCTGGTCAAGGCGTTGACCGGCCGGGACCCCGATCGGTGGGACGAGGAGAAGCAGCGCGGGCTCACCATCGACCTGGGGTTCGCCTGGGCCGCCCTGCCCGGGGGAATCGAAGCCGGCTTCGTGGACGTACCCGGCCACGAGCGCTTCATCAAGAACATGCTGGCGGGAGTGGACGGCATCGACGTGGCGCTGTTCGTGGTGGCGGCCGACGAGGGGTGGATGCCTCAGTCCGAAGAGCATCTCGCGGTCCTCGACCTGCTCGGCGTGGCCCGCGGCGTGGTGGCCCTGACCCGCGCCGACCTGGTCGACGACGACCTCCTCGAACTGGCGACGCTGGAGGTGCACGACCGGCTCGAAGGCACGTCGCTGGCGGGTTCGCCGGTCATCCCGACGGCTGCGCCGGACGGGGGCGGAATTCCGCAGCTGGCCGAGGCGCTCGGCGTGGCCCTGGCCGAGGCCCCCGAGGCCGGGGGCGACCGGCCCCGACTGTGGGTGGACCGGTCGTTCGTGATCGCCGGCGCCGGGACGGTGGTCACCGGCACGCTCACGGGTGGGCCGCTCGCCGTCGGCGACCAGGTGGCCGTGTGGCCGGGTGCCCGGCCGGCCCGGGTGCGATCGCTCGAATCGCACGAACGGCCGCGCGACGTCGTGGCCCCCGGCAACCGGACGGCCGCCAACCTGGCCGGGCTGGAGCGCCAGGAGGTGGAGCGCGGGGCCATGGTGGGCTTCCCGGGCCACTGGGAGGAGACGCGTCGGGCGGTGGTGGAGGTGCGCACCGTCCGCGGCCTGCCCGAGCCGTTGACGAGCCGGGGGGCCTACCACTTGCACTTCGGGTCCGGCACGTGGCCGGCCCGGCTCCGGCTGCTCGAAGGCGACACGCTCGAAGACGTGGGGGCGGCGATGATCAGCGTCCTGGAGCCGCTGCCGATGGCGATCGGGGACCGGTTCATCCTGCGCGACGTGGGTCGGCGCGCGGTGGTGGCGGGCGGAAGAGTGCTCGACCCGGCGCCGCCGCGGAGAGCCGGGGCAGCCCGGCGCGCGGTGGCGACCCTGTCCGCAGCACTGGCGGGAGGACCCGACCGACGCGCCCAAGCGTTGCTGGACGCCCACGGCGCGGCGTCGCTGGCCGCCCTGGCGGCGATGAGCGGAGGGGGCCGGCCCGCCCACGGACTCTTCGTCGACGACGCCGCCCTGGCCCCGGCGACGGTGGCGGGCCTGGCGGCCCTGGCGGTCGCCGAGGTGACGGCGTTTCACGACGCCAACCCGCTGCGGCCCGGCATGCCCAAGGCGAGCCTGGCGAGCCGGCTCGGGATCTCGGTGGCGCAGGTCGACGCCATCGTCGCCGGCCACGCCGATCTCGTCGGCGCCGGCGGCGCCGTGCGGGCCGCGTCCTTCTCGGGTGGGTGGGGCCCCGCCGAGGAGCGGGCGTGGGAGGCAGCGCGGGAAGCACTGACGGAGGCAGGGGCGGCGGCGCCACGGGCGTCTCAGCTGGGGCTGGGGGACGAACTGATGCACGCTCTGCTGCGGGAAGGCCGGCTGGAGAAGGTGGGCGACGACCTCGTCTACCTGCCGGAGCAGCTCGACCAGATCGCGGAGCGCCTGCACGAGCTGCCCGACGGGTTCACGGTGGCGGATTTCCGGGATCTGCTGGGCGTGTCGCGCCGTCAGGCGGTGCCGCTGCTGGAGTGGCTCGATCGCACCGGCGCGACGGTGCGCACCGGCGACATCCGGCGGGTCAGACCGCAGCAGCCTCGCGGGCCAGCACCTGGCGGCGGTCCGCCTCGGTGAGGCCTCCCCAGATGCCGTAAGGCTCCCTGATCTTCATGGCGAAGTCGAGACACTCGGCCTTCACGGGGCACACCGTGCAGATCGCTTTGGCCTTGGTCTCGCGCCGCTCGCGTTCGTCTTTGCGCTCGACCGTGCTCGGGGGGAAGAACAGATACGAATGATTCCCGCGACACAACGCGGCCGTCTGCCAAGAACGGTCAGGCAATGCTGTCAACAGAACTCCTCCTCAACACCCTCTGCCCAGGCAAGGCCGCGAAACTACCAGCCCAAGTGGCCTCCCGCCAAGGGAATAATTGGCAATATCGCAAGCTAGTCGCTAACCGGTCCGCGATCATCGACCGGCGAGACGTCGAGGGTCACGCCGCTCACGCCGGTGACCTCGACCTCCATGCCCGCCCTGATACCTGATGCCCTGGTCGCCGTAGCCCGCCAGCGGGCGCCCGAGACGCTGACGATGCCGCCGGGATCGAAGTCCGTTTCGGCCGTGCCCCGACGACCGACGAGGTGGGTGCGGCCGATCGTCCGGGTCGAGAACCGGGTGCGCACGACGGCGGTCATGCCGACGCCGAAGAACAACGCGGCCCCGATCACGACGGCCACCACGATCCACCAGGAGGGCGCGAAGTGCGGATGGGCGTCCACCAGCCACCCGCCGCCGGCAGCGAGCAAGGCCGTGCCGGCGATGCTGCGCCAGCCGAGGTCGCTGCGCTGGAAGTCGGCCGTGTACAGCAGGAGCCCGGCCACCACGGCTGCCACCGCCCACCAGCGCACCGGCAGCAAACCCAGCCCGTAGCCGGCCAGAACGAGGCACAGCGCCGCCACCACCCCCATGATCCCGACACCGGCGGCGTAGAACTCG
>CAYGCW010000218.1:0-5159 GCA_964348465.1 uncultured Acidimicrobiia bacterium
GTTCCGGCGCTCGTAGTGGCGGTGGCGTACCACATCGTGGGTGGGCTCCCCCCGCGAGATGCGGACGGGGAGGCTGAAGCCGAGGGGGACGGCGACGCCGGTGCGGCGGAGCTCGACGATTCCGCGGATGCCGACCAACTCGCTCGGATCGCGTTCTGGTCGCTGTTCTTCGCCGCCGGCTGGGCCGGGGCCCGCTGGCTGGTGCACGGCCCGGCGCCCGACTGGCTGGAGACGATCGGTGCGGTGTTCTCGATCGTGTACCTCGTTCCGGTGCTCGCGGTCACCGTCGATCTGGTGCGGCGTTCCGGCGGCGCTTGGGCGGTGGTAGCCGGCGACACGGGACTGCGCTTCCTCGCCTCCGCCGTGGGTGCGCTGGTCGTGACAGCCGCCGTCAACCTCACCCACGCTTTGCGCGGCGCCGCAGCAGTGGTCAACCTCACCCTCTGGTCGCAGGCCTTCCTCGTGCTGGTGGTGTTCGGCGCCGCCGGGTTCGCCGTCGCTGGTCTCGTCCACGTCGAAGGCGGCTCGGGTCGCGCCGGCCGCGGCCAATTCCTGCTGGCCCTGACCGGGGCCGGCCTCGCCGCCGGCGCCGCGTGGGCAGCCGGACTGCACCAGGGATGGACGTGGGTCGCCGACGCCAACAGCCCCGACGTCACCGCGGTAGGCCCGGCCTTCGTCAGCTCGGTGGGCCCTCTCGAGGCGTGGCTGGTCCTGGCGGCCATCGGCGGCGTTCTCCTCTTCGTCGCCCACACCCTCCTGGCAGCCGTCGCCTTCAGGGCCGAACCGGGAGCCGCCGCCGTTGTCGAACCCGCCGCCGTTGTCGAGTCCGCCGGCGAAGCGGCCGACGTCGCACGCGGCCCCGACGGCGGCGCCTGGGCAGAGCTGCCACTGCGGCTGGCCGTTCAGGGCGCGGTCGGGCTGTTCCTCGTGGCCGCGCTGGCGGTGATGATCGTGCCCGCGTTCGAGAAGGTCCATCGCGAGGAGTCCCTGCGCGGCGCCGCACGGGACTTCCCTTCCGGCAGCCTGGAAGACGACGGTCGGCGTATCTACGTGAGCGAAGGCTGCATGTACTGCCACACTCAGCAGGTGCGGGCGATCGTCACCGACGTCGGCCTCGGGCCGGTGTCCCAGCCGGGCGACTACGCGAACGCGGTGCCCCCGCTGCTGGGCAGCGTCCGGATCGGACCCGACCTGATGCATGCCGGGGCTCGCGAGCCGACGAGCAGCGTTCGCTGGCTACTGGACCACCTCTCCGACCCGCGTGCCGAACGCCCATGGTCGATCATGCCGTCGTACGATCACCTCTCCGCCGCCGACCTCCAGGCGCTCGCGCAGTACGTGGCGGCGTTGAGATGAGGGCCGCATGGACGAACTGATCCAGCAGGCTGCCGAGCAGCTCGGCTACCCGGCCGAGATGGTCGAGCGCTCGGCGCGGGCCCGGGCCCAGGCCGACGGCACCACGCCCGAGGCGGTGCTGGCAGCGTGGGTCGGCGGCGCGGCACCGCCGGCCGCGCCCGCGTCCGGCGACGTTCCCGCATCTGCTCCGGCCCCCGCCGCCGCGGCCCCCGCCCCCGTGGCCGAGGCCCCTTCCGGGCCGGCCTTCGAGGTTCTCGAGCCGGAGCCGGGCGCTCCTCAGGCGCCTCCGCCGCCGGAGGAGATCGAAGAGGAGGACGAAGAGGAGCGGGCGGCGTCGGTGGTGCCGCGGTGGCTCGCGGCCGCGTTTCTCGTCATCCCGCTCGTCGCCGTGCTCTACGGGCTGAACGTGCCCAACGGACCGAGCTGCGGGTCGGGTGCAGTGCTCGCCGTGGACCCGGTGACGGGCGAGTCGGTCAACTGCGATGGCTCCGCGTACGGGGCCGCGGGCGTCGACTTCGTGTCGATCGGCGCCGAGGCATACGCGAGCTGCGGGGCCTGCCACGGCGCCACCGGCGGCGGCGTTGGCAACTTCCCGGGATTCATCAACGGCGAGCTGCTCGCCACGTTCCCGGTGGGCGACTGCGCTGCGCACGTCGACTGGGTCAAGCTCGGCTCGCTGAACTGGCCGGAAGCGACCTACGGCGCCAACGCCAAGCCGGTCGGCGGGAGTGGGGCCCAGATGCCAGGGTTCGAGGGCCAGGCCGGCTGGGATGATCTGCGCATCAGGGCCGTCGTCTTGTATGAGCGCGTTGCGTTCGGCGACGTCGACATCGCCGAGGCCGAGGCGGATTGCGGCCTCGTCGCCGGCGAAGGTGAGATGGCCGCGGCGGCGCCGTAGCGAGCGCAGGACCGCCGGCTGCTCCGGCGATCCGGCCGCCGAGATCTCGACGAGCTGGCGGCGCTCGCGCCGCGCCGACCGGCTGCTCACCCACCTCACTACTCTCACGGAGGCATGAGCTCCCCTGAAGTTCTCGTCGTCGGCGGCGGCCCCGGTGGGGCGGCCGCCGGGTACTGGCTGGCTCGCGCCGGACGGGAGGTGCTGGTCGTCGAGAAGAAGGCGTTTCCGCGCGAGAAGACGTGCGGGGACGGGCTCACCCCCCGTGCCATCCACCAGCTCACCGAGATGGGCTTCGACTTCGGTGCCCCGCAGCTGCACCGCATCCACGGGCTGCGCGCCTACGCCGGCGACCTGAAGATCGAGCTGCCGTGGCCGGAGCATTCGATCTACCCGTCGTGGGGAGCCGTGATCCGGCGAGCGGACCTCGACCAGCAGGTCGCCGCCCTCGTCGAGAAGGAGGGCGGGATGGTGCGCCAGCACACCGAGGCCAAACCGGTCGTCGACGACGGCCGCCTGGCGGCGGTCGAGTTGCACACCAACGGCCACATCGAGCGCATCGCGCCGAGGATGGTGGTCGTCGCCGACGGGTCCCTCTCGCGTTTCGGCCGGGCGTTGGGCACGGCGCGGGCCAAGGACTACCCGTACGGGCTGGCGGCGCGTGGCTACTTCGCCAGCCCGGCGTCGCAGGACGCCTTCATCGAGAGCCACCTCGACGTGCGCGACAAACACGGCCGGTCGATCTCCGGGTACGGATGGTTGTTCCCGCTCGGGGACGGCACCGTCAACGTCGGAGTCGGGGTCCTCTCCAGCTTCAAGGGCTGGAAGGACGTCAACACCTCGGTGCTGCTCGACGCCCTGGTCGACTCCGTGCCCGACTACTGGCAGCTGACCCCCGAGGCGAAGCTCACGGAGCCGCGGGGAGGCAAGCTGCCGATGGCGTTCTCCGTCGGCCCCAAGGTCGGTCCCAACTGGGTGCTCGTCGGCGACGCCGCCGGGGCGGTGAACCCGTTCAACGGCGAGGGCATCGACTACGCCTACGAGACCGGGCGGCTCGCAGCCGGCTTCGTCGACCGTGCCCTCGGCGCCGGAGACCCGGCCCAGCTCCTCGGCTATCCACAGGCCCTCGAGGACACCTACGGGGCCTACTACCGCGTGGCGCGCGCCTTCGTGCGGCTGATCGGACAGCCGATCCTGATGCGGACGCTGGTGCGCACCGGGCTGCGCTCGAGGCCGCTCATGGAGTGGGTGCTCAAGGTGATGGCCAACCTGCTCGACCCCGACGAGGAAGGCATGGCTGAACGGGTGTACCGAGCCATCGAACGGGTCGTCGAACTCGGCCCCGAGCCCTGAGCCTCAACTAGAGGTCGAGCTTCTCGGGGACGGCCGTCACCGTCACCGCGGGCGCCGGCGCGGCGTTCCCCTACAGATAGCACCGGGCGGCGCCGATATCGCACGGGTGGGCGGGAAGGTCGCGGCGGACCTGACCCGCCCTCCACCACGAAAAGGCGCAGCCGAAGAAGGCGTAGATGGCGGACCGGGGAAACCAGCAAGGACCCAGCCGGTGGGACGGTCGACCGATCCTGTCCTTCCTCATTCGCGCCGCCGTCTTCACGATCCCGATTCTCGCTTCTGTGATCGTGTCGGTGTGGCTGAGCCGGGTCTTGCCCGAGCCCCAGGACGTTGTGGGCCTGATCCGCTGGTGGGCCATCCTTCTCGGCGCCTCCACCGCCGCCCTCTTCGTCGTGAACGCCGGCGCCCGCAGGTTCCTGCCGCTGGCGACGCTGATGAAGATGTCGATGGTGTTCCCGGACAAGGCGCCGGGCCGGTTCAAGACGGCGCTGCGCTCGGGCTCGAGCGTGAAGCACCTGAAGGCTCGCATCGCGGAGGCCGAGCGCCTCGGCCGCCACGACGACGTCGACGCCGCCGCCGAGTTCATCCTCCAGCTCTCCAACTCGCTCAACACCCACGACCGCCGCACGCGGGGCCACGCCGAGCGGGTACGCGCCTACGCCGAGATGCTCGCCGAGGAGATGGACCTCGCCGAAAGGGACCGGGCCAAGCTGCGATGGGCGTCGCTGCTCCACGACATCGGCAAGCTGAAGGTCTCCCCCGACATCCTCAACAAGCCGGGCCGCCTCGACGACGACGAATGGGTCGAGATCAAGAAACACCCGTCGTACGGCGCCGAGATCTGCGCACCGCTCCTCGACTGGCTCGGCGATTTCGCCGCCACCATCGAAGACCACCACGAGCGCTTCGACGGCAACGGCTACCCGAACGGCAAGAAGGGCGACGAGATCTCGCTCGGCGGGCGCATCGTGGCGGTCGCCGACGCCTTCGACGTGATGACCACGGTCCGCTCCTACAAGGCGGCGATGCCCGCCAGCGCCGCCCGCGAGGAGCTGGCTCGCAACGCCGGCTCGCAGTTCGATCCGGCCGTGGTGAGGGCGTTCCTGAACATCTCCATGGGCCGCCTGCGATGGGTGGCCGGACCGTTGTCGTGGCTCGCTCAGCTGCCGTTCCTGCGCTTCGTGGGGGCGGTGCAGCAGGTGGGCACCGCCGTCGGTGTTGCCGGCGTCGCCGCCACCGGCGTGGCGGCGGTGGTGGGCGGGGGGCTCGTCGACCTGCCCGGCGACGTGCCGCTCGACCTGCTGCCGGTGGCGGAGCAGGTCCAGGCCGCCGCGCCTCCCACCACGGCGGCGCCCGCTGCCGGGCTGGGCGCGGACGCCTACGTCGGCGACGAGGACAGTCCACTGCGGATGGACGTCCTTGCCAACGACGCCCTCAGGGGACCCATCGCCATCGCCCGCCAGCCTGGCTTCGGGACGGTCACCATCAATGCGGACGGCACCGTCACCTATGTGCCCGTCGCCGACTTCGCAGGCGAGGACAGCTTCGACTACAC
>CAYGCW010000219.1:0-4875 GCA_964348465.1 uncultured Acidimicrobiia bacterium
GGCTGTTGTTCCTGGTGGCGCTGGCGGTGACGCTGGTGATCTTCGGCACGGCCAAATACTGGGTCTTCTACTCCGCTGAGGAGACGGCATGAGCGCGAGTCGAGCCACAAAGGTGCAAGAGCCTTTCGTCGCGGACGACCCGGCGATCAAGGCGAAGCGCCGCCGGATCCTGACCACCGGCGTCATCACGCTCAGCACGCTGCTGATCCTGGCGGTGTGGCTCATGCCGCTCGGCTACGCGGCGGTCACATCACTCAAGACCAAGGCCCAGGCCACCCAGCCGCCGATCCTGCCCACCGAGATCGCCACCTACGAATACGAGGGCAGGGAGTACGAGGTCTACAACGTCCCCACCGACGACGGCAACAAGGAATGGGCCCTGGTCAAGAAGGGCCGCGAGTCCAGTTCCTTCGTCGACCCCGGCAACCCCGAGGCCGGCCTCATCGAGTGGGAGGGACGCTGGCGGATCCTCGACCCGGTGCGCAGCCTCGCCATCCAGTGGAACAACTACCCGGATGCGTGGAACACGATCAACTTCACCCGGCTGCTGTTCTGGACCTCGTTCTACGCCATCGTCACGATGATCGGCGCCGTGGCCTCGTCGGCCTTCGTCGCCTACGGGTTCGCCCGCTTCCGTTTCCGCGGCCGGGGCTTCCTGTTCATCCTCCTGCTGTCCACGATCCTGCTCCCGCCCGCGGTGACGGTCGTTCCCACGTTCTGGTTCTTCACGCAAATCGGCTGGACGGGGACCTGGCTGCCGCTGATCGTGCCGCAGTTCTTCGCCAACGCGTACAACGTGTTCCTGCTGCGGCAGTACTTCCTGACGATCCCGCGGGAGATGGAGCAGGCCGCCGAGGTCGACGGCGCCGGGCCGATCACGACGTTCTTCCGGGTGATCCTTCCCCAGGCGGTGCCGGCGCTGACGGCCGTGTCGTTGTTCCACTTCTTCTTCGCGTGGAACGACTTCTTCGGCCCGCTCATCTACCTGGCGGCAAAGCCGGAGCTCCAGCCGATCTCGGTGGGTCTGACGTTCTTCAACGGCGTCTACAACACCGAGCCCCAGCTGATCATGGCGGCCTCCTTCATTGCGCTGGCGATCCCGATCATCCTCTTCTTCTTCGCGCAGCGGGTGTTCATCCAGGGAATCGTGATCACCGGGGTCGACAAGTGATGGGCCCGCTGCCCTGCATCGCGCGCTTCCCCTGAACCCATGACTGAGCTCACGACGGCGCGGGCATTCGCTGCGGACCTCGTCGGCCGGATGACGCTCGCCGAGAAGGCCGGGCAGATGACCCAGGCCGAGAAGAACTCGATCACCCCGGACGCCGTGGCCGACTTCGCCATCGGGTCGGTGCTCTCCGGCGGAGGCGGCAACCCCGACCCCAACACGCCGGAGAGCTGGGCCGGGATGGTGGGCGGGTTCCTCGCCGGCGCCCGGCGCTCCCGGCTCGGCATCCCGCTTCTGTACGGGACCGACGCCGTCCACGGCCACTCGAACGTCGCCGGCGCCACGATGTTCCCCCACAACGTCGGGCTGGGCGCCACCGGCGACGCCGGCCTGGTCGAGCGGGTGTATCGGGCCACCGCCGTGGAGACGGCCGCCACCGGTGCCCGCTGGGACTTCGCCCCCACCGTGGCCGTGGCGATCGATCCGCGCTGGGGCCGGTGCTACGAGTCGTTCGGGGACGACCCGGCGCTGGTAGCCGAGCTGAGTGCCGCAGCGGTGCGGGGCCTGCACGGGGACCGCCCCGACGAACCCGGGGCGGTGCTGGCCTGCCTCAAGCACTACGTCGGCGACGGTGGCACGACCTGGGGGACGGCCGAGCGCCCCGAATGGACCCGCTGGTGGGACGGCTGGGGCGATCGCTGGCAGATCGACCAGGGTGACACCCGGGTGGACGAGGAGACGCTGCGAGCCGTTCACCTCCGCCCCTACGGCGACGGCATCGCCGCCGGCGCGTTGTCGGTCATGGTCTCCTACAGCTCGTGGAACGGTGCCAGGCTCCACGGCCACCGGTACCTGCTCACCGACGTGCTCAAGGGCGAGCTGGGATTCGCGGGTTTCGTGGTGTCCGACTGGATGGGCATCGACCAGCTCGACCCCGACCCGTATCAGTCCGTCGTCACGGCGATCGACGCCGGGATCGACATGGTCATGGTGCCGATCCTCTGGCAGCAGTTCGTCGACAACCTCATGAAGGCGGTGGAGAAGGGCGACCTCGCGATGGACCGCGTTGACGACGCCGTACGGCGGATCCTCACCGTGAAGCATGCCTTCGGCCTGTTCGACGACCCGCAGCCTGCCCCGCCGCCGATCGACTCGATCGGCTCGGCCGATCACCGCGCCCTGGCAAGGGAGGCGGCGGCGGCGTCGGCCGTGCTCCTGCACGATCGGGGCGGTGTGCTGCCGATCGGCTCGGGTCCGGTGCTGGTGGCAGGCGCCGGCGCCGACGACGTGGGCCTGCAGTGCGGAGGATGGACGGTCTACTGGCAGGGTGGCGCCGGTCCGATCACGCCGGGCACGACGATCTTGGAAGGGCTGCGATCCAACGGCCTCGACGTCGACCACCGGCCCAACGGTGACTTCTGGGACTGTCCCCGCGCCCGCGTGGGGCTCGCCGTGGTCGCCGAGCATCCTTACGCCGAGGGCCTCGGGGACCGGGCCGACCTCTCGCTGCCCGACGAGGACGTGCGGCGCGTGGAGCGGCTCCGGGAGCGCGTCGACCGCCTCGTGCTGGTGGTCCTGTCGGGGCGGCCGCTGCTGCTCGACGCCGTAGCCGCCCACTGCGACGCCATCGTGGCCGCCTGGCTCCCCGGCACCGAGGGGGCCGGCATCGCCGACGTGCTGACCGGTGCCCGGCCCTTCCGGGGGCGGCTGCCCCGTCCGTGGCCCGGCGCTGCCGGCTCGGCATGGGAGCGCGGACACGGGCTGAGCACATGACCCGTGGTGTCCTCGCCCTGGTCGTGTCCCTGGTGGCCGCTGCCTGCAGCGGGGGGAGTGCGCCGGAGACGTCGGCCCGCACCCCGCCGCCTCCGCCCACCCCGACGCCGACGACCGCGACCGTCCCCGAGCCGACGGCTGCCGAAGGCGAGCCGTACCGCGATCCCTCGCTTCCGATCGAGCAGCGGATCGACGACCTGCTCGGGCGGATGTCGCTCGACGAGAAGATCGGCCAGATGACGCTGGTCGAGAAGGGGAGCATCCGGCCATCGCAGGTCACCGAACGCGCCGTCGGCGCCGTGCTGAGCGGCGGCGGGGGGGCGCCGCGACCCAACACCCCGAAGGCCTGGGTGGAGATGACGACGGAGTTCCAGGACGCCGCCCTCGCCACTCCTCTCGGCATCCCCTTGCTGTACGGCGCCGATGCCATCCACGGACACAACAACCTCCGCGACGCGGTGATCTTTCCCCACAACGTCGGGCTGGGGGCGGCGCGCTCCCCGGACCTGGTGGAGCGCATCGCCCGCGCCACCGCCGTCGAGGCGGCGGCCACCGGCGTCTTCTGGAACTACGCGCCCGTGGTGGCGGTGCCCCAGGACATCCGGTGGGGCCGCGCCTACGAGGCCTACGGGGAAGAGGCCGCGCTCGTCACGGAGCTGGGGACGGCGTTCATCCGGGGACTGCAGGGCTCCGATCTGGCTGCGCCCGACACGATGCTGGCCACCCCGAAGCACTTCGTGGGCGACGGCGCCACCGAGTGGGGCACGTCCACCACCGGCTCCTACCAGATCGACCAGGGCGACGCCCTGATCACCGAGGAGGAGCTGCGGGCCGTCCACCTGGCACCGTACGTCGCCGCCATCGAAGCCGGCGCCCTGAGCGTGATGGCATCGTTCTCGAGCTGGCAGGGCACCAAGGTCCACGCCAGCCGGAAGCTGCTCACGGACGTGCTGAAGGGCGAGCTGGGGTTCGACGGCTTCGTCGTCTCCGACTGGGCCGCCATCGACCAGATCGACCCGGCCGACTACTACGGCTCCGTGGTCACGGCCGTCAACGCCGGGGTCGACATGAACATGGTGCCGACCAACTTCGACTTGTTCATCACCGCGCTGCGGGGCGCCGTCAACCAGGGCGACGTGCCGGTCGAGCGCGTCGACGACGCCGTGCGCCGGATCCTCCGCGCCAAGTTCGCCCTCGGGCTGTTCGAGGATCCCTACCCCGATGCGGCGCTGCTCGATGCCATCGGCGCGGGCGAGCACCGGGCCCTGGCGGCCGAGGCGGTGGCGAGGTCGCTGGTGCTGCTCTTCAGCGACGGGGAGACCCTGCCGATCGACGTCCCGACGATCTTCGTGGCCGGCTCGGCCGCCAACGACGTGGGGCGTCAGAGCGGCGGCTGGACGATCAGCTGGCAGGGAGACACCGGCGACGTCACCACCGGGTCCACGATCCTCGACGGTGTGGTCGACCGAGCCGGCGACGACACCACCGTGGTGTATGACCGGTTCGGCAAGTTCGACGGCGGCGGCGTGCCCGGGCGCGCCGACATCGGGATCGTCGTCGTCGGGGAGCGGCCCTACGCCGAGGGCGTGGGCGACAACTCGCGGCTGAGCATCGATCCGCGCGAGGTCGAACTGGTGCAGGACGTGCGGGAGCGGGTCGCCAAGCTCGTGCTCGTCGTGCTCTCCGGCCGGCCGCTCGTGCTCGCGGAGGTCCTTCCCGCCGCAGACGCCGTCGTCGCAGCCTGGCTCCCCGGCTCGGAGGGCGGAGCGGTGGCCGGGCCTCTGTTCGGCGAGGCCCCCTTCACGGGCCGCCTCCCCTACGCCTGGGTGCGCAGCTCCGGCCAGCTCCCCTTCGGAGCCGGCGCCGGTACCGCCTCCGGTTGCGACGCTCCACTGCTGCCGCACGGTCACGGTCTCGACGCCGTCGACGTGTTC
>CAYGCW010000219.1:4942-5091 GCA_964348465.1 uncultured Acidimicrobiia bacterium
ACCTCGCCGTGCCGGACGGCGCCTTCTGCCTCGAGAACAGTGTCGAGTGGTACCGGATCGACCACTACGACCTCCTCGACCCATTCCTGGTCAGCGTCGTCACTCCGACCGACCAGTGGATGTTCGTGTCGAGCAGCGGTGCCCTCACC
>CAYGCW010000220.1:0-3374 GCA_964348465.1 uncultured Acidimicrobiia bacterium
CGGCCGTGACTTGGGCGATCTCCTTCTTCTTGGCCGCCATGATCCCCTTGAAGGTGGGATAGCGGGGCTCCACGGCACCGGCCGTGACCGAGATCAACGCCGGCAGTGACGACTCGACCACGTCATAGCCAGAAGCCGTCTGCTGCTCGATGCGGAGCTTGCCTCCGGCGTGCTCGACCTTGCGGGCATACGTCAGGGCCGGCACACCGAGCAGCTCGGCGAGCTGCTGCGGGACCACGCCGCTGTAGCCGTCGGTGGACTCGGTGCCGGCCACCACCACGTCGAAGCCCTCGCGTTCGATGGCGGCTGCAAGCACGCGCGCCGTCACCAGCGCCCCCGAGCCGCGCAGCGATTCGTCGTCGACGACGACGGCCTTGTCGGCGCCCATCGCCAGAGCCTGGCGGATGCCCTGGAGGGTGCCGGCCGGGGACATCGACACCAGCGTCACGGTGCCTTCGGTAGCCTCGGCGAGCTGCAGTCCCACCTCCACGCCGTAGCGGTCGGTGTCGTCGAGGACCTGGTCCTCGGGGCGCACCACGAAGTGGGTCTCGGGGTCGAGCCGGTAGGGCGTCGCCGGGTCGGGAATCTGCTTGACGCAGACCACGATCTTCATCAGCGAGCTCCTCGGGTTGGGGTCGATACGGGGCCGGATACTAGGGGCGTGGCGCTCTCGCCTCGCCGGGCACGCCGGCCAGTCGCACCGCCTCGCACAGCGACCCGGCGACCGGCACCCCGGCGGCGTCCAGCTCTGCCCTGTGGTGGGACCCGCCGTCGTACAGGACGCAACGGACGCCGACTGCAGCGGCCGCCCTGGCGTCGTCGAGGGCGTCGCCGACGACCACGATCTCTCCGTTGGCCGGCGCCGTCCCCAGGTCGGCGCGCAGGGCGGAGACGTGGGCCTCGAGGTGCGCCGCCTTCGTGTCGTCCCCGACGCGGCGGTTCCCGTCGATACGGACCATGTAGGCGTCGACGGCGAACCGGGCGACGAACGGCACCAGCTCGTCGTGCCACCACATCGAGAGAAGGGACTGGGTGTGCCCGGCGTCCCGCACCGCCGCCAGAGCGTCGCAGGCGTCGGCGGTCAGGTGGGCCCGGTCGAGGGAGCTCCGGTATGCGGCGTGGAAGGTGTCGTCGATCGCTTGCCACTCGGGGCGTGCCAGCGGTCGGCCGAGCAGTCGCTCGTAGAAGCGATTGACGGGCCGCCCGTAGTGGGTGCGGTAGTCGTCGGCGTCGATGGGCGCCTCGCCGAGGTCGGTGAGACAGGCGTTGACGGCGTCGACGATCAGGTGCAGGTCGTCGAAGAGCGTTCCGTTCCAGTCCCAGACCAGGTGCGGCATGCTTCCGGATGGTACCGGTAGGGACTTTCGGCCCTGGCCCTCGGTGGGACCCGTCGGGTACAAAGCGCTCAGATCGAAAAGGGCGGCGGCGGCGAGCCGGAGCACGTATCAGGCACGAAGCCAGCACAAGAGACAGCTCGTAGAGCGACCCGCCAACGCCGGAGAAACCCGACCGAGGACCCGGGCAACAGCCCGGGTCCTCGGCGCGTGTCAGCCGAGCCGGGGGAGCAGCGCGTCGAGGAGCGCCGTGAAACGATCCCGGGCGGCGGCGGCCACCTGCTTGACCTCCTCGTGGGAGAGCGGCGCGTCGGAGAGCCCGGCCGCCAGGTTGGTCACGAGGGAGATGCCGAGGACCCTGGCCCCCATGTGACGGGCGGCGATCGTCTCCGGCACCGTGGACATGCCGACGAGGTCGGCCCCGAGGCGGCGGGCCATCTCCACCTCCGCAGGCGTCTCGTAGGTGGGGCCGAGGAACCAGGCATACACCCCTTCTTTCAGCTCCACGCCGGCTTCGTGGCCGGCCGCTACTGCGATGCGGCGAAGCTCCGGGTCGTACGCGGCGCTCATGTCGGGGAAGCGGGGGCCGAGGCGCTCGTCGTTCGGGCCCTCCAGCGGGTTACGGGCGGCCAGGTTGAGGTGGTCCCGGATCAGCACCAGGTCGCCCGGTGCCAGGCCGTCCCCGGCGCCGCCGGCGGCGTTGGTGAGCACCACCACCCGGCACCCCGCGTGTACGGCGGTGCGGACGCCGAAGACGATGTCGGCCAGGTCCCAGCCCTCGTAGGCGTGGACCCGTCCGGCGAAGGCCAGCACCGCGGTACCGTCGCGGACGGCGGAGAAGAGGCTGCCGGCATGGCCCTCCACCTTCGGCACCGGGAACGCCGGGATCACGGCGTAGGGAACCTCCACCGCGTCCGGCAACGACCGGGCGTAGTCGCTGAGGCCCGAGCCGAGCACGACTGCCACGTCGTGGTGGGACCGGCCCGTCTCCGACGCGATCGCACGCGCGGCCAGGTGTATCGCTTCGTAGGTCATCGCACCTCTCCGAGCACGATCGGCGCGTCCTCCGGCGGGTCGTCGCCGATCTCCCACGCGGCGTCGAGCAACGGCCGGGCCTCCGCCAGCCGATCCTCGTCGTTCCAGCCGACCCGCGCCAGCGGGTCGCCGGCCTCGACGACGTCGCCGACCTTCGCCAGCAGCGTGATCCCGACTGCGGCGTCGATGTCGTCCTCCTTGTGCTCCCGCCCGGCCCCCAGCCGCACCGCCGCCCTGCCTATGGCCAGCGCATCGAGGCCGGTCACGTAGCCGTCACGGGTCGCCGGGATGTCGGTGGTGAAGTCGGGGGAGGGCAGGAGCCCCGGGTCGGAGACGACGGCGGGGTCGCCCCCCTGGGCCGCCACCACCTCCTGGAACTTCTCAGCCGCCGCCCCGGAGGCAACGGCCCGCTCCAGGCGCTCCTGGGCGTCCCGCGTGTCGTCGGTGATGCCGCCGAGGAGCAGCATCTCCCTTCCGAGGCGGTAGACGACCTCGAGCAGATCGGCAGGGCCGCCGCCTCGCAGCACCGTGATCGACTCGGCGATCTCGTTGGCGTTGCCGACTTCGCGACCGAGCGGCTGGTCCATGGCGGTGAGAACGGCGGCCGTCCGGGTCCCGTTGGCCGTGCCGATGGCCACCATCTTCCCCGCCAGATCGCGGGCCCGCGCCTCGTCCGGCATGAACGCGCCCCCGCCGACCTTCACGTCGAGAACGAGCGCGTCGAGGCCTTCGGCCAGCTTCTTGGAGATGATCGACGACGCGATCAGCGGCGACGAAGCGACGGTCCCGGTCGTGTCCCGCAGCGCGTAGATCCGGCGGTCGGCCGGCACGAGCGTCTCGGACTGGCCGGCCAGCACCAGACCGGTGCGGCGCAGGATCTCCCCGAAGCGCTCCGGGTCGAGGACGGCGGTGAAGCCAGGGATGCTCTCGAGCTTGTCGACCGTGCCCCCGGTGTGTCCCAAGCCGCGACCGCTCATCATCGGCACCACCACCCCGCATGCGGCC
>CAYGCW010000220.1:3384-5079 GCA_964348465.1 uncultured Acidimicrobiia bacterium
AGGGGGATGCTGACCTTGTCGCCGACGCCACCGGTCGAGTGCTTGTCGACCTTGGGGGCGGCCACGTCGGAGAAGTCGAGAACGTCGCCGGAGTGCAGCATGGCGTCGGTCCACACGGCCAACTCGTCGTCGTCGAGGCCGCGGAAGAAGATCGCCATCAACAGGGACGCCATCTGGTAGTCGGGGATCGAGCCCGCCGTGAAGCCGGTGATCACGTGCTGGATCTCGGCGGCGGTCAGGGCCCCCCCGTCGCGCTTGCGGATGATGAGGTCGGCGACGTTCACGTGATGGCACCCAGGAACGACGTCCCCCGTTCCGGGCCGGGTAGCCCGAAGGCGTCGGCGACGGTGGCCGCCACGTCGCTGTATTGCTCGCGGTCTCCCAGGGGCACGCCGGCCGCCCGGGCGCCGTTGACGAGCAGCGGGACGCGCTCCCGGGTGTGGTTGGTGTCGCCGTCGGTGGGGTCGGTGCCGTGATCGGCGGTCATGAACAGCAGGTCGTCCGATCCGAGGGCCTCGAGCAGGTCGGGCAGGTGATCGTCGATGATCCGCAGCCCCCGGGCATACCCTTCCGGGTCCTCGCGATGGCCGTAGCGCATGTCGAGGTCCACGAGGTTGGTCATGACGATCCCGTGGTCGACGGCGGCCATCGCGGCGACCGTCCGATGCATCCCATCGGCGTCGCCTTCGGTGTGAGTGGAGGCGGTGAGGCCGCGGCCGCCGAAGAGGTCCTCGATCTTGCCAACGCCGTGCACCTGGAGCCCGGCGTCCTTGGCATGATCGAGGATCGTCGGCGCCGGCGGCGGCATGGCGTAGTCGTGGCGCTCGTAGGTGCGGTGGAAGCTGCCCGGCTCGCCTTCGAAGGGCCGGGCGATGATGCGCCCGATGCGGTAGTCGTCGGCGATCGTGCGGGCTTCCTCGCAGATGCGGTACAGCTCGTCGAGAGGTACGACGCCCTTGTGGGCGGCGATCTGGAGCACCGAATCCGCGGAGGTGTAGAGGATCGGATGGCCGGTGGCGACGTGCTCCGGCCCGAGGTCCTCGATGATCACCGTGCCGCTGGCCGGGTAGTTGCCGAGGAATCGATGCCCGGTGGCGGCTTCGAGCCGGCCGACCAGGTCGGGGGGGAAGCCGTCGGGGAAGGTGGCATGCGGCTTCTCGGTGACCACTCCGGCGATCTCCCAGTGGCCGGTGGTGGAATCCTTCCCCGCCGACGCCTCGGTCAGCCGGCCGAACGCCATCTCCGGCCGGGCCGCTGCAGGCACCCCGAGGATGCCGGCCGGGTGGAGGTTCCCGAGCCCGGCTCGCTGGAGGTTGGGGAGGTCGAGTCCGCCGACGGCTTGGGCGACGTGCCCGAGCGTGTCGGCGTCCTCGTCCCCGTAGTCGGCGGCGTCCGGCGCCGCCCCCGCCCCGCAGGAGTCCATGACCACGATCACCGCTCGCCGGAAGTCCATGGACCGCAAGGCTAGGTGCTTCGGCAGGAGTTCTCCGGCCCCTGTCGGACCTTTCTTGTCACACCCGGGTCTTGTCACACCCGGGCTGTACGTTGGCCAACATGGACAACTGGACCGTCGACCAGATGGAGCAGGGCTTGGTGGCCCGGGAGGCGATCATCGCCATCCTTCGTGGCGAACAGGTGAGCCTGCTGGCGGGGCTGGACCGGGCCCAGGTCGCCATCGCCGACGGCGCCCGGTCG
>CAYGCW010000221.1:0-5048 GCA_964348465.1 uncultured Acidimicrobiia bacterium
TCGAAAGGCGGCCACCGATGGGGCCTACCAAGTGCGTATCTTGCCGCCGGAACGCATCCCCGTCGATGGGTCGACCGACTCATTTCCATCGCCGTCCCGGGTGACGCTCCGCGCGGCCGGCCGGCTCGCCGGCACGTTGGCGGCAGCGCTCACTCCAGGCGCCGGTAGCGACCTCGGAAGTACGCCAGCGGGTCGTTGAGGTCGTCGATCTCGACGCGCTCGACGACGCCGGTGACGAGCACGTGAAACGTCGCCTCGTCGCCACCGGCATAGGCGCAGCAGAGCCGGGTACCGAGGCCGCCGATCTCGGGACCGTGCGGCCCGTCGGTCACGTCGAGGCCGGCGAACACGCCTCCCGGGCTGGGCCGGATCCCGGCGAAGACGTCGCTCAACACGCGATGGCCCTCCGCGAGGACGTGGACCACGAAACGCCCGGTCTTCTCGACGGCGTGGAAGAGGTCGGTCGCCGAACCAACCAGGAAGTACACCTGCGACGGCTCCCCCTCGGCGACCATCAGGGACGAGATCGTCATGCCCACCCGCTCGTCCGCCGGGCCGGCCGTGACCAACGTGACCGGCGCCACCAGCCGCCCCCGGAACTGCCGCACCGGGTCCCGCTCGTCGGGCGGGGTGGCGAACGGGTGTTCCTCGTGGATGCCGGACGCGTCGCTCATCTACCGCAGCGGGAGCGAGTAGGCCTCACGATCCGTGAAGCGCAGCATTTCGGTGTATCCGGCCCGGCGGGCCGCGGCGACGACTTCGCCGTGACCCCGGGCTGCGTCGCCGGGGAAATGGGCGTCGCTCGCGAGGGTGATCGGCACGCCGGCGTCGTGGAACGCCTGCAGGAAGGCCGGCGCCGGATAGACCTCCCGGGCCGGCTGGAACAGCCCGGCGCTCGACACCTCCACGGCCGTTCCTGAGGCCGCAGCCTCCTTGACGACCGAGTCGTAGAGACGCCGGGGATCTCCGGGGTGATGGCGCCCGAGTTTCTTGACGACGTCGACGTGAGCGAGCACGTCGACCGCTCCGGACGCCGCCAGCGCCGCCTCCAGTTCGAAGTACTCCTCCCAGGCCCGCTCGACCCCGCGGCGCTCGAACTCGTCGGCGATCCCGCTGTGGTCGATCGACCAGCCGCCGACCCAGTGCACCGAGCCGATGAGGAAGTCGAAGGGGTAGCCGGCCAGGAGGTCGGAAACGGCATCGATGGTCTCCGGGAAGAAGTCGACCTCCAGGCCGAGCTTCACGGGGAGCCCGCGGTCCTTGGCCGCCAGCACCTCAGCCACGTAGCCGTCGAGCGAGAGGTTCAGCTCACTCAGCACGAACCCCTCGGCCTGGGCGGCGAGGCGAGAGTCGGGCTCCCACTCCCAGAAGGCGCCGAGCACCGGAGCCGCTTCCCGGCACCGGTACAGGTGCTCGGTGAACCCCACCTCGTCGACGCCGCGCGATGCTGCGGCTTCGACGTAGGCCTCGATGTGGCCCGCCGGGTAGACGCCCGGAGGCGGCGACCCGGGCGGCGCCGGTTCGTGGGGGTGGAGGTGGACGTGGTAATCACCCATGCCCGACGAGGCTACCCGACCGCCGGGCCGGCTCCGCAGGGCTCCGCCGGCCCCGGCGCGGGAAGGCGACCGGCCGGCGGCGGGCGACCCCATGCCCGGCCGAGGACCGGCGTCAGGCTCTTCGAGAGGATCGCCGAGACGGCATCAAGCGTCCCGCAACGCCTCCACCTCGACCGCCAGCGGGCCCGGCCCGACGGCGGCGGCGACGCCGTCCCACGCGGCCGTCCCGACTGCGCCCGATGCGGTCAGGTCGGCGGCGGCAACCGCTACGGCACCGACCAGGTCCGCAAACGCTCCAACCTGGTCGAGCTCGGCCGCCCGACGAGCCGCCGCCACCGCCCGGTCGCCGTCGCCGGCACCCAGCGCCTGGATGGCCTGCTCGGCGGCGGTGAGGGCGCGCCGCTGACTCTGGCCGTCCACTGCTCAGAGCGTCGGATCGTGCTCGAGGCGGGCGAGCCGCGTGCGGATGAACCGCATCCGATCGTGAAGCTGGAGGCGCTCCGACGACTCCTCCTCGCCGGTGGGCTGGCGGAGTCGCCTCTCCAGACCCTCCATCTCCAGGCGCAGCAATGTGCGCTCCCTGTAGACCTCGAGGGCGTTGCCGAGCGTGGTGATCCGCTCCCGAAGATCGGCGGCGGCGGCATCGATCTCGGCCGCCGCCGCAGCGTCGTCCGCGGGGATCGTGCTGCGCGCCACGCCCAGCTCGTTCAGTTCGGTGAGCAGCCGGTCGAGCTCGGCAGCGCTGGGCTTCTCGTAGTGGTCAGGCACGGCCACCCGACTCTATCGCCTCCGCCACCGCGCCGAGGAAGCTCCTGCCGAGCGCCCCATCGATCACGCGGTGATCGTATGACAGCGACAGCGGGAACTCGGTGGCGATCGCCACCTCGCCGGAGCGCGCTACCGGGCGCGGTTCGGCTCTGCCGACCGAAAGGATCGCCGTGGTGCCGTGCGGGATCAGCGGGGTGCCGTACCGGCCCCCGACGGCGCCGATGTTGGAAACCGTGAACGTGGCCCCGCGGAGCTCGTCGGGCGCCAGGACGCGGGCGCGCGCCGCCTCCGCCAGGCGGCTGATCTCCGCCGCCAGGCCGGCGGGATCGAGATCGCCGGCGCCCCGCACCACCGCCACCAGCAGGCCGTCGGGCGTGTCGACCGCGAAGCCCACGTCGTAGCGGCGGCGCAAGAGCAGGGTGTCTCCGCTCAGCGTGGCGTTGAACTCGGGGAAGCGTCGCAGCACCGGGACGATCGCCGTGATCAGCAGGGCCTCCAGCGGCACCGGGGAGCCCACCCGCGCGGCCAGCTCTCGGCGGGCGGCGAGCAGCGGCCCGGCGTCGGCCTCGCCGTAGGTGGTGACGTGGGGAATCTCACGCCAGGAGCGCTCCATGGCGGCTGCGATGGCGCGCCGGGTCGGCGACAGCGGCACCTGTTCCACATCGGCGTCGCCGGCCGCGGCGGCTGCTCGCACGTCGTCCTCCGTGACGCGGCCGCCGGTGCCGGTGGCGGTCACGGCCGCCAGATCCACCCCGAGGTCGGCGGCGAGTTTGCGCACCCGCGGCAGGGCTTGGGGAGCTCCGGCCGGGCCGAGCACGTCGGCGGCGTCGTCGAGAGTCCCGACGATCGGCAGGGCCGGCTCCGCGCGTTGCGCCGGGGCGGGCCGGCCCGGTTCCCACTCCTCACCGGCCTCGCCGATCACCACCAACAGGTCGTCGACCGCGAGCACGGCTCCTTCCGGCGCACCGCGGTAGAGGATCACGCCGGCCCGCGGTGCCGGCATCTCCACCACGGCCTTGTCGGTTTCGATCTCGACGATCGGCTGGTCCAGTCCCACCGTGTCGCCGACGTCGACGAGCCACCGGACGATGGTGGCCTCGGTGAGGCCCTCCCCGACGTCCGGCAGCGGGAACTCGAACGCCATCAGCTCGCCATCGTGCGCATCGCCGCGGACACGATCCGGGCCGCGTCGGGGATGTAGTGCTCCTCACCGCGCCGGAGCGGAACGACGGTGTCCCACCCGGTAACTCGCTCCACCGGCGCCAGCAGCGAGTAGAGAGCCCGTTCCTGGATGAGCGCGGCGAGCTCGGCTCCCATCCCGGCGGTGCGATGCCCCTCGTGCACGACGACGGCGCGCCCGGTCTTGGCGACCGAGCCGATCACGGCGTCGGCGTCCAGCGGCATCAGGCTGCGCAGGTCGATCAGCTCGGCCGCGACCCCGCGCTCCCCGAGTGCCGCGGCGGCCTTGCGGGCGTCGCGCATCATCGCCCCGTACGCAACCAGCGTGACGTCGGTGCCCTCCTGCTCCACCGCCGCCTCGCCGATCGGCACCTCGTACGGCTCGTCGGGCACCTCCTCCTTGACCGCCCGGTAGCTGCGGATCGGCTCCAGGAAGACCACCGGGTCGGGGTCGGCGATGGCGGCCAGCAAGAGCCCCTTGGCGTCGTGCGGCCGCGACGGCACCACGACCTTGATGCCCGGCGTGTGGGCGAAGATCGCCTCCGTCGACTCGCTGTGATGCTCGGCAGCCCCGATGCCGCCGCCGTAGGGGATGCGAACGACGAGCGGTGCGGTGAACCGGTGGCGGGAGCGATGGCGAATGCGCCCGACGTGGCTGACGATCTGATCGTATGCCGGGTAGGCGAAGCCGAGGAATTGAATCTCGGCCACCGGCCGCATCCCGCCGACCGCCAGGCCGAAGGCCGTACCCACGATGCCGGACTCGGCGACCGGGGTGTCGACCACCCGCTCCTCCCCATACTTCTGCTGGAGCCCGTCGGTGACGCGAAAGACGCCGCCGGTCCTGCCGACGTCCTCGCCCAGGAGCATGACGCGAGCGTCGGAGGACAACGCCACGTCGAGCGCCGCGTTGATGGCCTGAGCGACGTTCATCTCGGCCATCAGGCCCGGCCCCGGTCCCGCGCCAGGAGGGCGCGCTGTGCCGCCAGGGACGGCGGCACTTCCGCGAACATCCCGCCGAAGACGTCGTCCGGGCCCGGGTCCGGTTCCGCCTCCGCCTCGGCGACCGCCGCCTCGAGCGCCTCCGCCTCGGCGGTCTCGACCTCGTCCTCCCAGTCCTGGTCCCACTCGCCCTGGGCTCGCAAGTAGGCCCGCACCCTGTCGAGCGGATCGCGCCGGCGCCACTCCTCCACCTCGTCGTCGTCCCGGTACCGGCCGGGGTCGTCGGCGGTCGTGTGGGCGCCGACCCGGTAGGTGACGGCCTCGATGAGGGTCGGCCCGCCCCCCGCTCGAGCCCGGGCCGCAGCCCCGGCGGTGGCGGCGTACATCGCGAGTAGGTCGTTGCCGTCGACGAGGACGCCCGGCATGCCGTAGGCGGCGGCCTTCTGGGCGATGGTCTCCGATACGGTCTGGCGATGGCGAGGCAGCGAGATGGCCCAGCCGTTGTTCTGGCACACGAACAGCGTCGGGGTGGCGTAGACGGCTGCGAAGTTCATCGCCTCGTGGAAGTCGCCCTCCGAGGTGGCGCCGTCCCCGAAGTAGGTG
>CAYGCW010000222.1:0-5030 GCA_964348465.1 uncultured Acidimicrobiia bacterium
GCTGGAGCGCACCGGCATCAAGCGCTGGGTCAACGGCGCGTTCACGTTCTCACCTGACGGCAACCCGCTCGTGGGCCCCGTGCCCGGCCTGCGCAATTACTGGTCGGCGTGTGCGGTGATGGCCGGGTTCCTGCAGGGCGGCGGGGTCGGCAAGTCGCTCGCCGAGTGGATGATCCACGGCGAGCCCACCGAGGACATCTTCGGCATGGACGTGGCGCGGTTCGGCTCGTATGCGGAGAACCGGGAGTACATCCGCCAGATGACAGGGCAGTTCTACTCGCGCCGTTTCGTGATGACGTATCCCAACGAGCAGCTGTGGGCCGGCCGGCCGCTGCGGATGGCGCCCGCCTACGACGCCATGACCGAAGCCGGTGCTCACTGGGGGTGCTCCTACGGCCTCGAGGTCCCGATCTACTTCGCCCCGGACGGGTTCGAGGAGACGCCGACGCTGCGCCGCTCCAACGCTTTCGACATCGTCGGCGAGGAGTGCCGGGGCGTGCGATCAGGTGTCGGGATCCTCGACATCACCGGCTTCTCCCGATACGAGGTCAGCGGTCCCAATGCCGAACCCTGGCTCGACCGCGTGCTCGCCGGGCGGCTGCCGCGGCCGGGCAGAATCAGGCTGACGCCGATGCTCGGCCACGATGGGCGGCTCAAAGGCGACCTGACGCTGTTCAACTGGGGCGACGGCACCTGGTGGATCGTGGGCTCCTACTACCTGCGGGCCTGGCACATGCGCTGGTTCCACGACCACCTGACGGAAGGGGTGAGCGTACGGGACATCTCCGACGCCGTCGTCGGCTTCTCCCTGTCCGGGCCCCAGTCTCGTGAGTTGCTCTCCCGCGTCACGGCGGACGACCCGGCCGGCATGGGCTTCATGTCGTGCCGGGAGCTGGACGTCGGCCTGATCAGGGCCAGGGTGGGGAGGATCTCCGTGACCGGGGAGCTGGGATACGAGATCCACTGTTCCGCGGCCGAGCACCTCGCCCTACGCCGGCTGCTGTTGGCCGCCGGCGACGGCCTCGACGTCCTCGAGTACGGGTACAACGCCTTGTTGTCGCTGCGGATGGAGAAGAGCTTCGGCATCTGGTCGGCAGAGTTCCGCCAGGAGTACACGCCGGGAGAGACCGGGATGGACCGCTGGATCGACTGGTCGAAGGACGGCTTCGTCGGCGCCGCCGCCGCTCGCAAGGAGATGGACGGCGACACCCCCCGCCGCCGCCTCGTCACGCTGGAGATCGACGCGCTCGACGCGGACGCCACCGGGTATGAGCCGGTGTGGTCCGGCGGCCGGCGGGTGGGCTATGTCACCTCGGGCGACTACGGCCACGTCGTGGGCAAGAGCCTGGCGATGGCGCTCGTGGATCGGGAGCACGCCGAGCCGGACACAGAGCTGACCACTCACGTCGTCGGCGTGGAGCGCCCCGCGGTGGTGATCCCGCCGTCGCCATACGACCCGGCCGGGGCGGCGATGCGGGCGTAGCGGCTACGGCCCGGGCGCCGCCGACCCGGGCTGGCCGCGCCCCCCGTGGCGGAAGTAGCGGAGGGGGCGGCGCATCTCCGACTCGAGGAACTGGCCGAGACCGACCGCCAGGAACACGTCGCCCAGCGAGATCACCTGGCGCAAGGCTCTGAGCGGGATCACGTCGGCCAGGAACGGGACGAGCGTGTCGTCGTCGAGGATCACGTGCTTGGCGTCGAGGTCGAGCTCGGTCGACTCGGCCCCGGCGATCACCGCAGCCTCCCCGGACACCGGCATCCCCTGGTTCGCCGCGATCACCGAGAAGTTCATCAGGATGCCGATCGCCGCCAGCCACATGCCGTGCGCCTGGCGGTTGAGCAGCACGACCGTGATCAGCGGCAGGTAGGACCCGAGGATGAGCGCCACCGCGATCGGGTTCACACCGCCGTCGTCGGGGCGGGGGACGAAGTTGGCGACGATCTGCATCGCCAGGCCGACGAACAGCAGCCACCACACCCTGAGCCTCACCTCGGCGAGGTTGGTGATCCTCCCTCCCCTGAGCAGCCCGATCAGCACGGCCACTGCGAGGACGACGACGATCGGGTCGACCCACCTCATGGCCGGGACGGTACCAGTGCGCTCGAGGAACCGAGCCCCCTTGCAGCGTCCGTTTGTCGAGGCGCGGTAAGCTCGCCCGGCCGGCCGCGAGAAAGGCAGTCTCCGGTGCTTCGCTACGACGCCGCGCCGCCCCGAGCCACCTTGACCATCGACGATCCGGAGCGGCGCAACCCGCTGTCGACCGAGGTGATGGCGGGCCTTCTCGAAGGCGTGCGCCGCGCCGGCGACGACCCCGACGTGCGAGTGGTCGTGATCACCGGCGCCGGCGACCGGGCGTTCTCCGCCGGGGGCGACCTGTCGGGCGGATTCGTCGACAGCCCGATCGCTCTCCACGCTGCTCGCGGGGCGCTGGCCGATCTGCTCCGCGAGCTGCGCAAGCTCGGCAAGCCGACCGTTGCCAGGGTCAACGGCCACGCCATGGGCGGCGGGTTCGGCCTGGCGGCGGCGTGTGACATCGTCGTCGCCGCCGAGAACGCCAAGCTGGGCACGCCGGAGATCGACGTGGGCCTGTGGCCGATGATGATCACCGCGGTGCTGCAGCGTGCCGTCCCCCGCAAAGCCGCGCTGGAGATGATGATGATGGGAAGCCGCCTCACCGCCGCCGAGGCGCACGACCTCGGCATCGTCTCCCGCGTGGTACCCGCCGGAGATCTCGACGCCGCCGTCGACGAGATCGTGGCCGCCCTGGCCGCCAAGAGCCCTGCGGCTCTCCGGCTCGGGAGGGACGCCTACTACGCGGTCGAGGACATGGGATTCGACGCCGCGCTCGAGCACCTCCAAGTCGGGCTGACCGCGGTGGCGATGACCGAGGACGCCGCCGAGGGGATCGCCGCCTTCGTTCAGAAGCGGCCCCCGGAATGGAGGGGACGGTGAGCGACCGCCCCGAGGCGCCCAAGGATCAGGTGCGGTCGTGGGACGAGCTGGTCGCCCGGCTCGGTGAGCGACGCGAGCAGCTGCTGGCGATGGGCGGCGAGGAGCGGGTGGCCCGTCAGCACGGTCAGGGCAAGCTGTCGGTGCGGGAGCGGCTCGACCTGTTGTGCGACCAGGGGACGTTCGTCGAGTACGGCGGGTTGGCCGACCACATGGACCCGGCGCTCGGCGATCGCTACCTGGCAGCCGACGGGGTCGTGACCGGGGTCGGGGAAGTGGACGGCCGGAGGGTGGCGATCGCTGCCTACGACTTCACCGTCATGGGCGGCTCGATGGGCGCCGTCGGCGAGCAGAAGGTCGCCCGGATGCGCGACGTGGCGATGCGCCAGCGCATTCCAATGGTGTGGCTGCTCGACTCCGCCGGGGCCCGCATCCAGCAAGCGGTCGGCTCGGCATTCGCTCTCTCCGGGGCGCTGTTCCGGGAGCAGGTGGCGATGAGCGGCGTGGTCCCCATGGTGGCGGTGATGCTCGGTCCGTGCGCGGCCGGCACCGCCTACATCCCCGCCCTCGCCGACTTCGTGCCGATGGTGCGGGGGACGTCCTCGATGGCGTTGGGCGGTCCGCACCTGGTGCGGGCGGCGGTGGGCGAGGACCTCACCGACCAGGAGATCGGCGGGGCCGACATCCACACCAAGATCTCCGGGGTGGCCGACGCCGCCTTCGACACCGACGAGGAGTGCCTCGCCGCGGTCAGGCACTACCTGGGCTTCTTCCCATCCCACAACCAGGAGCAGCCGCCCCGGGCGACCACCGGCGACCCCGGCGACCGGCCGGTCCCCAAGCTGCGGGAGATCGTGCCGACGGTGCCGCGGCGGGCGTACGACATGCGCAAGGTCATCGCCGAGATCGTGGACGACGGCGACTTCTTCCCGATGAAGCCCGACTGGGCCCGCAACCTGATCACCGGGTTCGCTCGCTTCGACGGCCGCCCGGTCGGGATCGTCGCCAACCAGCCGATCCATCTCGGGGGAGTGCTCGACGTCGACACCGCCGACAAGGCGGCCCGGTTCGTGTGGCTGTGCGACGCGTTCGAGATCCCGCTGGTCTTCCTGGTGGACGTGCCCGGGTTCCTGGTCGGCAGCGGTGTCGAGAAGCAGGGCATCATCCGCCACGGGGCGAAGATGCTGTTCGCCGTCAGCGAGGCCACCGTGCCGAAGGTGACGGTGGTGCTCCGCAAGGCCTACGGCGCCGGTTACTTCGTGATGTGCGGCAAGGCCTACGAGTCCGACTACCTGGTGGCGTGGCCCACGGCGGAGATCTCGGTGATGGGTCCCGACGGGGCGGTGGAGATCCTGTTCAACAAGCAGCTCGCCGCCGCCTCCGACGAGGAGCGGCCGGCGATGCGGCTGAAGCTCGCCGAGGAGATCAGGGCGCGCATCGATCCCTACGTGGCCGCCGGCTGGGCCGGGGTCGACGACGTGATCGCCCCCGAGGACACTCGGGCCGCCATCGTGCGCGGCCTCCACGCCGCCGGGACGAAGCGCATCCCCCGCCCGTGGCGCAAGCACGGCGTGCTGCCGGTCTAGGCCAGGGCGGGGGAGCGATGACGGTCCGACCGCACGTGGGAACGCTGCGCGAGCGGCCGCTGCACGCGGCCCTGAAACGCTGGTACGCCGAACCCGCCGATCGCATCGAGGTACCCGTCGACGGATTCGTGATCGATCTCGTGCGCCACGACGTGCTCGTCGAGATCCAGACCCGCGGGTTCTCCTCGATGAAGCGCAAGCTGGCCGCGCTGCTCGAAGTGCACCCGGTCCGGGTGGTGCACCCGATCGCGGTGGAGAAGTGGATCGTCAAGCTGGACGTGGCCGGGGAGGTGGCTGCGCGGAGGAAGTCGCCCAAACGAGGCGCCATCGTCGACCTGTTCGGAGAGTTGGTGAGCTTCCCGGAGCTGGTCGCCCACCCGCGGTTCACGCTCGAGGTGCTGCTCATCCGCGAGGAGGAAGTGCGCCGCTTCGACGCCGAGAAGGCGCGGCGGCGCCAGGGCTGGGTCGTCGAGGAGCGTCGCCTGCTGGAGGTG
>CAYGCW010000223.1:0-5026 GCA_964348465.1 uncultured Acidimicrobiia bacterium
CAGGCCCCAGTCGTCGGCTTCGGTCTCATCCCAACCGCGTCGGGCGAGGGCGGCCCGCAGGAACTCCAGCTCGGCCTCGCCGTGCGGCGTGTCGAGGCGGTACCGGCGGCCGGGCATCGCATCACGCTACCCGCCCGGCATCACCCGGCGTTCCCGATACCCGACCACCAGGCGTGCGAGTCGCGACCGCCGTGCATTCACGGCAAGACCGCCAGGAGCACCGCCCCCTTTCCAGCAGTTGGGCCGAACGGCCCTGTCGGTGGTCGCCGGCCGGCCGTACGTTGGCAGACAAGGGCTCTTCGGAGCCGCGTCGACCGCCTGGGGGGTGATCGGCACGCGCCTTTTGACTCCTGCACGCCGAACGCGAAAGGAGCGGCCGCCATGACCCCGGCGAGATACGCCGCGCACTGCATCGACGCGGTCAAGATCTACGGCAAAGGCCCCACCGAGGTGCGCGCCTTGGACGACGTGACGGTGGGCTTCTCACAGGGGGAGTTCACCGCGATCATGGGGCCGTCCGGCTCCGGCAAGTCCACGCTGCTGCACGTGATGGCGGGCCTCGACGACCTCACCGAGGGCCGGACCTTCATCGGCGACGCCGACCTCACCACGATGTCGGAGAAGAAGCGCACGTTCCTGCGCCGCAAGAGCGTCGGCTTCGTGTTCCAGGCCTACAACCTGATCCCGACGCTCAACGCCCGCGAGAACATCTTGCTGCCGCTGTCGATCGCCGGCGCCAAGCCCGACGACGTCTGGTACCGGCAGGTGATCGAGGCGGTGGGGATCGAGGACCGGCTCCGCCACCGCCCGGCGGAGCTGTCCGGGGGCCAGCAGCAACGGGTGGCGGCCGCCCGGGCGCTCGCCAGCAGGCCGGAGATCGTCTTCGCGGACGAGCCCAGCGGCAACCTCGACTCGAAGTCGGGGGCCGAGCTGCTCGACTTCATGCGTGAGGCCGTCACGGAGTTCGGGCAGACCATCGTCATGGTCACCCACGACCCGGCGGCGGCGAGCTACGCCGACCGGGTGGTGTTCCTCAAGGACGGCCGGATCGTCGACGAGCTGCTGGCGCCGACTCGGGACGGGATCTTCGATCGCATCAAGAAGCTGGAGGTGGGCGGTGGTTAGGGCTGCGTTCAAATCGCTGTTCGCCCGCAAGATGCGGCTGGTCCTCACCGCCATCTCGATCGTGCTCGGCGTCGGCTTCGTGGCCGGCACCTACATCTTCACCGACACGATCCAGGCCACCTTCGACGAGCTGTACGGCGACCTGTACGACAACACCGACGTCGTCGTCCAGGCCGAGACCGAGTTCGACCAGATGGCGTTCGAGACGCCGCCGTTCGACGAGGCGATCCTGGACACCGTGCGGCAGGTGCCCGGGGTGGCGGCCGCCGAAGGCGGCGTGATCGGCTACACGCAGATGGTCAAGGACGGCAAGGCCATCGAAGGGGTCGGGGGCGCGCCCAGCTTCGGGGTGGCGATGCCCGACAACGAGAACATGCCGACGGTGGGCGAGTTTCGCGAAGGCGCCGCGCCTGCGGCGCCGGGTGAGATCGCCGTCGACGCCAAGACCGCCGAGCTGCACGAGCTGTCCGTCGGCGATCGGGTCGAGCTGTTGGTGCCGATCGGGACGGCCGAGGCCGAGGTCGTGGCCATCTTCGGCTTCGGCGAGAGCGACAACCTCGCCGGTGCCGTGGTGATCGGCTTCGAGACGAGCGAGGCCCAGCGGGTGCTCGGCCTCGAGGGCCAGTTCCAGTCGATCGACGTCGTCGGAACAGGGGACGTCAGCGCCGAAGCGCTGCGCGACCGCATCGCCGCCGCCATTCCGGACGGCCTGGAGGCGGTGGTGGGCGCGGAGCAGGCCGACGCCCTGTCGGGGCAGCTCCGCGAGGGCCTCGCTCCCCTCACGAACACGCTGTTGGCGTTCGCCGCCGTGGCTCTGCTCACGGGCGCGTTCATCATCCAGAACACGTTCCGCATCATCATGTCGCAGCGGATCCGCGAGTTCGCGATGATGCGGGCGGTCGGGGCCAGCGGCCGGCAGCTCGTGACGATGGTCACCGTCGAAGCCTTCGCCGTGGCCCTCGTGGCCTCGGGCATCGGGATCCTCGTCGGCATCTTCGTCGCGTCGATGATCACCGCCATGTTCGAGTCGGTCGGCCTCACCCTCGCCACCGTGTCGCCGCCGATCCTTCCGCGCACGATCATCGTGGCGCTGCTGGTCGGGGTCGGGGTGACGCTCGCCTCGGTGCTTCCGCCGGCGATCCGGGCGGCCCGGGTGCCGCCACTGGCCGCGCTGCGCGACGTGGAGCTGACTTCGGGCAGCCTGCGGCGCCGCGGCGTCGTCGGCGTGCTGGTCCTGGGCGTGGGCTTGGTGCTGGCGGTCATGGGGCTCTTCGGAGACGTGCCCGACATCGGGCCGCTGACCGAGGGCCTGACGCTCGCCGTCGGCGCGTTCGTGGTGTTCATCGGCGTGTCGATCCTCAGCGCTCTGTTCGTGCGGCCTTTCGCCGCGGCGATCGCGGCGCCGATCGTTCGGCTCGGCAGGGTCACCGGCCGGCTCGCCAAGGAGAACTCGATCCGCAGGCCGCGCCGCACGGCCGCAACCGCGGCGGCGCTGATGATCGGGCTGGCTTCGATCACGTTCTTCTCGGTGCTCCAGTCGTCGCAGGCGACGGCGGTCGAAGCCGCCGTCGACGACACGATGCGGGCCGACTTCCTCGTTGCGGCGGTCGGGGCCGGCGTGACGCCGGCGCTCGGGGAGGAGCTCGCCGCCGCTCCCGAAGTCGGGTCGGTGCTGGCAGTGCGCGGCGGCATGTGGGACGACGATGGCTCGACGCGCTTCGTGGCCGGCGTCGACCCGCAGGTGCTGCCCGAGATGCTCGACCTGGGCATGCAAGAAGGCAGCGTCGCCGGCCTGGCCGGCGACGGGATCCTCGTAGAGGCGGCGATCGCCGCAGACCGCGGTTGGTCGGTGGGTGACTCCATCCAAATGGGCTTCGCGTCCACCGGGCGGGTGGACGTCGAGCTGGCCGGGACGTTCGACTCGACCTGGGCGCCGTCTCCGTACCTCGTGGGCATCGACTTCTTCGACGCCCACTATGCCTCCCAGCAGCTCGACGTGGGGGTGTACGCCGCGCTCGCCGAAGGCGTCGCGCTCGCCGAGGGCCGCGCTGTCATCGACACCGCCGCCGCCGCGTTCCCGTCGGTGGAGGTGTTCGACGTCGGCGAGCTGAAGGCGGAGATCCGCGAGGACCTGGACAGGACCTTGGCGCTGATCACCGGGCTGCTGGTTTTCGCCGTGCTCATCGCGCTGTTGGGGATCGCCAACACCCTCGTGTTGTCGGTGTTCGAGCGGACCCGGGAGATCGGGCTGCTGCGGGCAGTGGGGATGAGCCGGCGCCAGGTGCGGCGCATGGTCCGCTGGGAGGCGCTGATCGTCGCGTTGCTCGGCGGAGTGCTGGGTCTGGCGGTCGGCGGGTTCTTCGGGATCCTGATCGTGGTCGCCGACGATGCCATGGGCACCGCGGCGTTGACGATTCCGTTCGGGCTGCTCGTCACGGTGCTGGCGGGAGCCGTCGTCGCCGGGGTGATCGCGTCGATCGGCCCGGCCCGCAAGGCGGCCCGCCAGAACATCCTCACCGCGATTGCGTACGAGTAGCTGATGCAGGGGCGGGCCGGAACCGGCCCGCCCCTGCGGGAACGCTCGGCTGACGGCCGTGCTACGGCAGCGGCAGCCCGGGGGCGTCGACGGAGATGGCCAGCAGACCGGGGCCCGCTCCGGGCGGGAGCCCGAACAGCGGGCCGAGCGCGAAGTTCACGGCGTACAGCGTCCTCCGCTGTCCCTTGCCCGTGCCGAACGCGAGGCTCGACGTGAAGTCGAGCCCGTCGGCGGCGGTGGCGATCGTGTCGAGCGAGCCGTCCGTGTTGACGCGCACGACGGTGCTCTGTCCGACGACGGCCACGTAGATGCGGCCGTGCACGTCGAGGGCGATGCCATCGGCGGGCGCCAGCGCCGGGTCCTCGACCACGATCGTCGGGGTTCCGGCCGTGCCGTCCTTCAGCACCGGGATCTCGACGATGCTGCCGCGATCGGTGACCGCCACGTAGATCGATCCGTGGCGGTAGGCGATGCCGTTGGCGCCCAGCGGCAGGCCGACCGGGTTGGCGCCGGTTCCGCCGATGAGTTCGCTGACGAACCAGGGCGTCAGGCTGCCGTCGCGGCCGATCTTCCACACCCCGCCCAGCGCCTCGCCCGAATCCGACAGCCCTGCGAACGTATCCGTCACGTACAGGTTGCCGCGCTTGTCGAACGCGAGCGAGTTGGGGATGCCGATCGCCTCGGTGCCGGGCAGCATCGTGGCATCGCCGGTCTTGCGGTCGAACCGCCACACCCCGGTCGTGGCGCTACCGGGCGAATTGACGCCGGCGTAGACGTTGCCCCGTGCATCCACGGCGAGGCCGATCAGGCCGAAGCCGCTGGCGGGATCCACGGGCACGGATCCGAACAGGCTCGGGGTCGACGATCCCGGCTCGAACTTCCACAGCTGTCCGAGCGGGGCGATCGACACGTAGATGTTGCCGACCTTGTCCACGGCCACGCCTTCCGGCATCTCGCCGGCCATGGCGTCGAAGGACGCCAATGTCTCGACGTGGCCCGCGGCCCCCACCGGGGTCGGCGCCGCCACCAGCAGCAGCGCAACGACCGCGGCCAATACGTGAGCACGACGACTCACCATGTCCATTCCCCTTTCGTCGCGTGCCGCAAGACTACGCCGCGTAGCCGAAGCGTGCGTCGGGCCGTCCGGCTCCTCGCCGGACCTCCCCCGGCGGCGAGCGGCCTCAGCTGATAGGTTCGGTGGCCAGGACGCCGGCGTCGCCGGCAGGACGGCTCGCCGTCGCGAGCAGGGGAGGAGCGTCATGCCCGGGCAACCACCGTCGTACGACACCGTCGTTCCCGCACTGGCCGAGTTGATAGAAGCCCACGGCTGGCAGCAGCGCTTCCTGGACGCGCTCGGGTCGGCGC
>CAYGCW010000224.1:0-5004 GCA_964348465.1 uncultured Acidimicrobiia bacterium
CAGCCCTTTATGAACCCTATTCGAATGAGCCGGATGAGTACGGCATCACGGTCAGGGGGCAAGCCGACTTCAATCTGGTGTTGGGCTCGTGCATGGTGATCAACTCCTACGCCGGGGGCCGGGCCCGGATCCAGTGGTCGTTCGAGGAAGAGACGCCCGGCCGCGACGCTCGCGGGTTCGGGTTCGAAGGCGCCGGGCCGGCCGAGCTGGACAGCGGCCTCGTCAACGTCGTGCTCACGAACGGCGCCCGCCTGTACGTCGACCACGCTCATCCGGAATACTCGACTCCGGAGTGCCACAACCCCCTCGAGGCCACGCTCTACGACAAGGCGGGCGAGGTCGTGCTGGCCCGGGCGGCCGCGGCCGCCCAGGCGGCGCTGGCCGACGGCGAGCGGATGGTCATCCACAAGAACAACAGCGACGGCAAGGGCAACTCCTACGGCACCCACGAGAACTACCTGCTCTCGCGGGACCTGCCGTTCAACGACGTCGTCCGCTTCTTCACGACGTTCCTGGTGACCCGCCAGATCTTCACGGGCTCCGGCAAGCTCGGGGCCGAGAACGGCCGGCCCCAGGTGGAGTTCCAGCTCACCCAGCGGGCCGACTTCTTCGAGGAGGAGGTCGGTCTGGAGACCACCCTCAAGCGGCCGATCATCAACACCAGGGACGAGCCCCACGGCGACGCATCGAAGTACCGGCGTCTGCACGTGATCATCGGCGACGCCAACATGGCTGAGCCGCAGACCTTCCTGAAGCTGGGCACAGGGGCGCTCGTGCTCGCCGCGCTCGAGGATGGCGCCCTCCCGGAGACGCTGGCCCTCGCCGATCCGGTCAACTCGGTGTGGAAGGTCAGCCACGACCTCACGTTGCGCCGGCCCCTCGAGCTGGCCACCGGCCGCACCGCCACCGCCCTCGAGTTGCAGTGGCAGTACCACGAATGGCTCACCAAGTACGCCCAGGGCAACGAGGACCTCGACGAGGTCTACCAGACCGTTCTCGCCGAGTGGGAGTCGATCCTCACCGACCTCGAGGCCGACCCGGTGCAGGCGGCCGACCGGCTCGACTGGGCCGCCAAGTACAAGCTGCTGCTCGGCTACCGGGAGCGGGACGACCTGGCGTGGGACGATCCAAAAGCCAAGCTGCTCGCGCTCCAGTACCACGACGTCGACCCGGACCGGGGCCTCTATCACAAGCTCGCCGGCGCCGGCCGGATCCGCCGGCTCTTCTCCGACGACGAGATCGGCACCGCCGTCTCCGTGCCGCCCGAAGGAACGAGGGCCTACTTCCGGGGCCGATGCGTCGAGCGCTACGGCAGCGACCTGGTGGCCGCCAACTGGGACTCGCTGGTGTTCGACGTGGGCGAAGAGACGCTCAAGAGGGTTCCTATGATGGAGCCGCTCCGCGGGAGCCGCGAGCGCGTCGAAGGCCTCCTGGACCGGGCCGAGACGGCCGCCGAGCTCGTGCGGGCCCTAGGAGGTGACGATGGCTGAACAGGACCGCAGGCAGACCCGCCGCCAGGAAACCGAGTCGGACGCCGACATCGTCGAGGAAATCGATGCCGACCTCGGCGAGGAGCTGACCGATCGGATCGATGACCTGATGGACGAGATCGACTCGGTGCTCGAGGAGAACGCCGAGGAGTTCGTGAAGAACTACGTCCAGAAGGGCGGGGAGTGACCGACGAGACCGGTGCCGAGCTGCCGCTCGGCGCCCTGTTTCCCCCTTCGAGCTTCTCGGCGGTGCTCGAGGCGCTCCACCTCAAGCCGCGCTGGGAGGTGCCCGGCGACGGGGCCGGTGAGATCGAGGCCGCGGAGGCCACCACGGTCCTGGCGGTGCGCTACGCCGACGGCGTCGTCATGGTCGGCGACCGCCAGGCCACCGAAGGCACGACCGTGGCCCACCGGCGCGTCCAGAAGGTGTTCCCCGCAGACAACTACTCAGTGGTGGCGATCTCCGGCGTGGCCGGCATCGCCATCGAGCTGGTCCGGCTGTTTCGCACGGAGCTGGAGCATTACGAGAAGCTGGAGAGCTCCCGCCTCAGCCTCGACGGGAAGGCCAACTACCTGGCAGCGATGATCCGCAACCAGCTCCCGCTGGCATTCCAGGGCCTCGTGGTCGTGCCGCTCTTCTGCGGGTACGACGAGATCGAAGGGAAGGGCCGGCTGTACAGCTTCGATGTCGTCGGGGGCCGCTACGAGGAGCAGGACTACGCCGCCACCGGTTCCGGCGGTCGCGAGGCGCGCTCTTACCTGCGCACCGCCTACCAGCCCGACCTCGACGAGGACGCCGCGCTGCGCCTCGCCATGCAGGCGCTGGTCACGGCCGCCGAGGAAGACGTGGCGACGGCCGGTCCCGACTTGCGGCGCAAGATCTTCCCGAACGTGGTGGTGGTGGACGCCGAGGGCTATCGGGAGATCGGCGAGGAGCGCGTAGAGGAGCTCTCGACAGCGGCGCTGGAGGCGGCCCGATGACGCTGCCGTACTACGTCCCTCCCGAGCAGCTCATCAAAGACAGGGCCGAATACGCCCGCAAAGGCATTGCCAGAGGCCGGTCGATCGTCGCCTACGAGTACGAGCACGGGATCCTGCTGATGGGCGAGAACCCGAGCGGCGCCCTCCACAAGATCAGCGAGATCTACGACCGCATCGCGTTCGCGGGCGTGGGGCGGTTCAACGAGTTCGAGGCGCTGCGGGTAGCCGGCATCCGCCACGCCGACGTGAAGGGATACGCCTACTCGCGTCACGATGTCGCCGCCAAGAGCCTCGCCAACGCGTACTCGCAGACGCTCGGCCAGATCTTCACCCACGAGGTGAAGCCCTACGAGGTCGAGATCCTCGTGGCCGAGGTGGGGCGCGACAACGAGCAGAACCGGCTCTTCCGCGTCATCTACGACGGGACGCTCCACGACGAGCGCCGCTTCTGCGCCATCGGCGGCCAGTCCGATGCGCTCGCCGAGAAGCTGGGAGAACGGTACGGGGACGGAGCGTCCCTCGAGGTCGCCATCCAGACGGTTACCTCCCTCGTCGAGGAGGTCGAGGAGCGGGAGGTCCCCGCCGACGGCTGGGAGGCCGCCGTCCTCGACCGCACCCACGGCCGACGCACATTCCGCCGCCTCACCGCCGACGACGTCGCCGCCGCCCGGGGGTAGAGGCCCGACCGCAGCGGCCCGGCGCGTAGCCTCCAAGCATGAGGACCGCGCGCGTTCTCCTGGTCGTGCTCCTGCTGGTGGGGACCGCGGCGGGCGACGCGGACACGGTCGGCCTGGTGGACCCGGCGCAGGGCAAGTGGTACCTACGCGACCCGGGCGGCGGCACGACCTCGTTCTACTACGGCAACCCCGGGGACGTGCCCTTCATGGGCGACTGGGATTGCGACGGCGTCGACACCCCCGGCCTGTACCGGCGCCGCGACGGATTCGTCTACCTGCGCAACTCCAACACCGCCGGGGTCGCCGACGTGCACTACTTCTTCGGCGACCCGGGCGACGTGCCGCTGGCGGGAGACTTCGACGGCGACGGCTGCGACAGCGTCTCGCTGTACCGCCCGTCGGAGGCGCGGTTCTACGTGATCGACGAGGTCGGCGCAGCCAACTCGGGCCTCGGCGTCGCCGAACGCCGGATCGAGTTCGGCAACCCCGGCGACACGCCGTTCACCGGCGACCTCGATGCCGACGGCATCGACGACTTCGCGCTGCACCGGGCCGCCACCGGCCTCGTGTATTACCGCACCGACCGGCGCCCGGGCCCTGCGCATGGGGAGTTCGTGTTCGGCGACCCCGGGGACCGGTTGCTGGCCGGAGACTGGACCGGCGACGGTCTCGACACCGTGGGCGCCTACCGGCCCGACCCGGCGTCGTTCCTGCTGCGCCACCGGAACGCGGCCGGCGTCGCCGACCAAGCGATCGCCTACGGGTCGGCGTCGTTGCTGCCGATCGCGGGCACGTTCGGCGCGCTGCCGGGCGGGGACCTCCCACCCCGGCCGCCGGCGGTGCACCGCCGTCTCGTCGCAGTGGCGTCGATCACCGGCGCCATCGCACCCAAGTCCGTCGCACACTCGGGCTTCGGGCTGTTCTTCGCCCAGAACATGATGTACCGGCACACGATCACCGTTTACGATCGCACGTTCCGCCTGGTGGCGACCATCCCGGACACGGTGGACCTCGCCGCGTTCGGGCACGACGGCTTCGCGGGCCCACATCGCGGCTCGCCGGTCGAAGCGGCGTTCACCGCCGACGGCCGCTACGCCTACGTCTCCAACTACCAGATGTACGGCGGGGGCTTCTCGCAGCCGGGTCACGACGGCTGCGGCGCCGGCGACTGGGATCACAGCTACCTCTACCGGATCGACACCGCGGCGCTGCGGATCGACCGCGTCATCCGGGTGGGCGCGGTCCCCAAGTTCGTGGCGGTCACGCCCGACGACTCCACGGTGCTCGTCACCAACTGGTGCTCCCACGACTTGAGCGTCGTGTCGGCCGCCTCCGGAAGAGAAGTCGCCCGGGTGCCGCTCGGCCGCCACCCGCGCGGCATCGCGGTGGAGCCGTCGGGCCGTCACGCCTACGTCGCCGTGATGGGCAGCCGCGACGTTGCCCGCGTCGACCTCGCCGATCTGTCGATCTCGTGGATACGGGGGGTGGGCGCCGGGCCTCGCCACCTGGCGATCAGCCCGGACGGCGGCCATCTGTACGTGAGCCTCAACGGCGAGGGTCGGCTTGCCAAGATCGACACCGCGACGGGGGCGGTGGTGGCCAAGGTCCGCACGGGCCGGGCGCCCCGCAGCATGACGATGTCCGCCGACGGCCAGGCCCTGTACGTCGTCAACTACCTCTCCAACACGGTCGCGAAGGTGACGACCGCCGACATGCAGGTGGTCCAGACCGTTGCGACACCCCGGAAGCCGATCGGGATCACGTTCGATCCGGCCACCGCCAACGTGTGGGTGTCGAGCTACTCGGGAGCGATCACGGTCTTCGGCGACCGCTGAACGCTTCAGGACGCGGCCGTC
>CAYGCW010000225.1:0-4980 GCA_964348465.1 uncultured Acidimicrobiia bacterium
TCCCCCTGCCGTGGCGTTCCAGGAGACCTTCGAATGGGGACCGGAACTCGACGAGCATGTCTCGGGGCACTGCGGCTTCGACGTGTTCATACAGGGCCGAGACCGCGTGAAGGTCACCGTGTTCTTCGACAAGCACGGCAACGAGAGGCTCGTGCGGACGAAGATCAACGGCGAGAACCACTTCACCACGGACCACGGCGCCACCGCCTTCGACCGGTGGGCGTTCTCCCTGGTGGAGGATCTCGTTGCAGATAACTTGTCCGTCAACGGAAACGTTTGGAATGTCCACGCCGGTGGCGGCGGCATCCTCGTCAACGACTCCGGCAAGCTCGTGATCGAGTTCTCGACCGGCGACGTGATCATCCACGGCCCGCACGACGCCTTCTTCGAGGACCCGGCGATCGCGTTGTGTGAGGGGCTGGCGCCGTAAGGCAGAAGAGCTACTGACCGGCGACGCAGCGGCCGGCGGCTCAGCCGCCGGCCGTCGGGGGGCTCTGTGATCCCGCTGGCCGACATCGTGGCGTCCGGGCTGTGCATCGGCTGCGGGTTGTGCCACTCGATCGCGCCGGACGCCGTCGAGATCCGCCTCACCGCCGACGGCGAAGAGCGGCCGGTTGCCACGGCGCCGCTGCCGAACCGCGCGCTGGAGCTGATCAACCGGGTCTGCCCCGGCCTGCGCGTCGAGCTGGCGCCGGCGGGCGTGCCGGTCGACCCGATGTGGGGACCCGTGCTCCGCCTGGCCCGCGGCTACGCCGCCGACCCTGCGGTGCGCTTCGAGGCCGCCACCGGCGGGGTTCTGTCCGCGCTGGGCCGCTACCTGCTGGAGACGGAGCGGGTAGCGCGGGTGCTTCACGCAGCACCGCGCCCCGACGATCCCCTCTATTGGGAAGCCAAGGTGAGCACGGCCCCGGACCAGATCATGGCCGGCTCCGGGTCGCGCTACGGCCCGGCGGCGCCGCTGACGCCGCTGATGCAGCTCCTCGACGACGCCACCCCGCTGGCGCTCGTCGCCAAACCGTGCGACGCCGCAGCGGTGCGCAACCTGGTGATCGAGCGCCCCGGCTATGGCAACGCCGTGAGGTACATCCTCACTCTGGCATGCGGCGGCGCCTCGAAGATGACGAAGACCTGGTCGCTGCTCGACGAATTCGGCGTGGCCAGGGAGGAAGTTGCCACGCTTCGGCACCGCGGCCACGGAAACCCGGGCCCGACGGTGGTCACCACCCGCGACGGCCGTCGCTACGAGACCACGTATCTCTCCATGTGGGCGGACGAAGGCACGTGGGACCTCCAATGGCGCTGCAAGGTGTGCCCGGACGGCATGGGCGAGGTCGCCGACCTGGTGGCCCTCGACTGCTGGCCCGGCGGCGCTCCGGTCGGCGACGACGACGGCTTCAACGGCATCATCGCCCGCACCCCGGCCGGCGCCGAGCTGCTGGCGGCGGCGATCGCCGACGGCGCGCTGGTCCTGGTCGACGATGGCCTCCCGGTGGCAGAGACGCTCGAGTCATGGCAGCCGCACCAATCGCGGCGCAAAGCGGCGGTGCCTGCTCGCCTGCGAGCGATGGCGGAAGCCGGGCTGCCGGTGCTGGAAGCGCCCGGGCTCCGCCTCGAGGAAGCCGAGGCCCGGCTCGACGCGACGGACCGCCGGCGTGAGCTCGAGGGCGCCCGCCGACGCCTCGCCTCCGATGGGCGACGCGCCGGGCTCTGTGACCTCTGAGGCGGGCGACGCTCGGCTTGCCGGGCTCGGCCGGCATCGACGCCCGGCTCGCGTGCTAGGTTCCGCAATGAGTAACCACCAGGGGGAGACACCAGGATCCGAGTCGGTCGCGCCGCAGGCCGCCCGGTCATCCGAGCCCGCCTGCCTGACCGCCGCCTGGCCTCTCGCGTGACGAGGGAGGTGCAATGGCAGATCTGCCACCGCGAGCGATATCTGGAACATGGAGCGGAAGGCTCATCGATGTAGGCGGCTTCGAGGGTGAGCTCTCGATGCACCTGCGGGCCCGCCGGGGCGCTGTCCGGGGGGCTGCCACGGCCGAGATCGGCGTCGGGCACACCTCGGAGCGCCGCCGGCTCGTTCTCCGCGGCGAGTACTCGGGCGACGACGTCAAGCTCGTCGGCGCCATCGAGAAGGCCGAGGTCGAGATCGTCTTGAGCTGTCGGGTCTTCAAACTCGCCAGGGGCGGCTGGGGCATGCGAGGCACCTACGAGGTGTCGGCACGCGGGTTCTCACCGCTGCGGGCCGGCGTCGTGGCCGCCTCGAAGGACCAAGTGCTGGGGACCGTCGAGGTCGGCGCCGAGGCGCAGGAGGCGAAGCGGGAGACCGCCATGACGGGAGGGGGTGGCCGATGAAGGCCGGGCTCTGGGAAGGCAAGCTGATCGACAGCACCGGCCCGACGGGGCTGTTCGACGTCCAAGTCAGGGTGAAGGAGGGCCGGGTTGTCGGCGAGTTCCGGGTGTCGTTCCTGCCTCCGCCCGACGACGCCTGCGGGGGGCAGGGTCCCCGGCTGGCAGCCGAGGCGCCGGTACGGGGCACCGTCGGCCGGGACGGCTCGGCACGACTCCGTACCAAGATGGAGGTTGCCGGCCAGGGCATCGCCGTCATCCTGCAACTGAAGCCTGGCGACGCCGCTCCTCATGCCAAAGCCGCCATGTACGGAACGTACGACGTGGTGGAAGGCGCCGACGTGCTCACGCTCCAGGGCGGAGCTTGCGTCATGTGGCAATACGCCGGCGCCCGCCAGCGAAGGGCTTCGTGACATGTCGCACGTTCCCAGCATCAGAGTCAGGACCCGATGCGTCGAGACCGCCTGGCACGGCGGCTGCGAGCGCAGCGAGCCCACCTGCTCGCAGTCGCAGATCAACCAGATCTTCAGCGCGCTGCACAACATCTACAACAAGGTGGACTCCTGCGACCTGAGCGGGCTCACCGACCTCAAGAACTGCATCAAGAACGCCCACCTCAACGTCGTCTGGAAGTGCGCGACGCTGGGAGACAACATCGTCGGCCAGAACAGCGGCAACGAGATCACGCTCACGCCGTCGGCGTTCGGCAGCACGGCGGCGCGGTTCGAGGCGATCGTATTTCACGAGATCATCCACGCATGTGGAGGCACGGAACTCGATGCCGAGGCGTTCGAGAACCACTGCTACAACGGCGCCGGCGCCACCGCGCCGACCTCGGACGACTTCCCGAAGTTCCGCAACGACGGCGGCAACTTCGTGAACTGGAACGGGTCGACGGGCGTCGTCACGACGAAGGACGGCCAGAACATGAACGTCAACAACGCCGCCTTCGTCGACCCGGACGCCGGAGACGGAGGGGGCTGGTAGCGGGCAACGCTCCTGCTCCCGCGGCCGCAGTCGCCGCCGGCGTCGCGCGCCTCGCCGACCTGAGATCGGCGGGGAGGTGGCGCGGGTTCCCGACCCTGGCCGGCCTGTCGGACGTGTGGGTGAGCGGCTTCGTGGCCGCTCATCTGCGGCCGATCTCCGACGCGCCCATCGACCTCGAGTCGACATACGCCGCCATCCTCGCCGAGCAGTATCCCGACGGCGGCTGGGGCTACGGCGGCGCAGTCCCGGCCGATGCGGACTCGACGGCATGGTGCGTCGCGGCTCTGGCCGGGGAGCAAGGGGCCGGCGAAGCCGTCGCCTCGGGAAGGCTCGCACTGGCCGATCACCGCCGGGACGACGGCTACGCCACGTTCCGCCCCGACTCCGGGATCGACGAGTTCATCGGAGCGACATCGGCCGAGGCGGTCTCCGGATGGACCGCCCCGCACGTCGACGTGACGGCTGCCGTGGTCCTGGCGGGAGTCCCTGATCCGGCCGACGACGAAGACGCCGAGGACGTGCTCGCCGCCCTCGCCGGCGCCCAGAAGGGCTCGGGCTTCGTCGACTCTTACTGGTGGCGCGGGCCCCTGTACGGAACGGCGCTCGTGTTGCGGGCTCTGCACGGCCGGCAGCGCCGACTCACCGACGAGCAGGAGGGGGTCATGTACCGCGGCCTCACCCGGGTGCAGCTTCCCGAAGGCGGCTTCGCCCTGGCCGCAAGGCCCGAGCCCGACCCCTTCACGACGGCGCTCGGCCTCGAGGCACTCGCCCGCCTCCGTCACCTCGACGGCGCACGTTCCGCCGACCGCGCCGCGGCCGCGCTGCTCGCCGCCCAGCGGCCTGAGGGCTCATGGCAGGGCGATTTCGTGCTGCGCATCCCGGCGCCCGACGTCCGGGATCCCCGGCTCGTGGACGAATGGAGCCTGGGGACCGGGGGCGGCAACAGCTTGGTGCCCGACACCGACGGCATCTTCGCCACAACGCTCGCCTGCCACGCGCTCGATCTCTGGGCGAGCGGGTGGGCCCCGGACCCGACGGACTTCGAGGTCGTCGAGCCGCCACCGCCCTCAGGCGACATGGAAGTGGTGATGCGCCGCCAGGAGGACTGATGCACTGGCACGGTCACTTCCGCGCCGCCTTCTTCGCGGCGTGGACGGCCGCCGGTCTCCCCGACCCTCAGGACCACGCCGCCCGTTACGTGGAGCTGATGGCGGCGGTGGCGCCGCCGGCGGTGGCCGGCGGCGGCCGCCACGGTCCGCTCGCCGCAGCGATCGTGCAGCGCGTCCACGCCTTCGGCGTCACGATCGGCACGGTGATGGGGGACCTGCTCGGCCTCCCTGAGGACTCCGCAGCCGAGCGCGCGGCCTGGTGCGGACGCTTCAACCTGGCCATCAGCCTCTTCGACTACGTCTGCGACGAGTCGGGACGCGGTGACGTGCTGGCCACCGTGCCGCCGTTTTCCCGATTCGAGCCGGATAGCACATCGGGCAACGGCGACCCCCTCCGGCCCGAGGAGGCCGTCGTGGCCCGATTGGCTGCCGAGCTGGTGGGCGACCTCGAGCGCGCGTTCGGTGATCGCGCCGGCGTCTTCGCGGCCCTCTCCCGGATGTACCGCGCCGAGCGGGTGGTGGCGGCGAGCCGGCCCGG
>CAYGCW010000226.1:0-4976 GCA_964348465.1 uncultured Acidimicrobiia bacterium
CTCCGGGCGGCGCTTCTCGGCGAAGGCGCGCGGGCCCTCGATGGCGTCCTCGGTTTGGAATACGGGCCAGCCGATCTCAGTCTCCTTGGCGAGCGCCTCGTCCTCGGGCCGCCCAGCGGTGTCGCGCACGGAGCGGCGGATCGCCTGCACGGCCAGCGGCCCGTTCTCGGCGATGGTCCGCGCGTACTCCATGCCGACCGAGACGACGTCCCGCTGCGGGACGACCCGATTCACGAGCCCGAGCTCGTAGGCGCGGGCGGCGTCGATCAGGTCGCCGGTGAGCAGGATCTCCATCGCGACTGCGTAGGGCACCTGGCGGGGGAGGCGAACGGTCGAACCGGAGAGCGGGAACAGCCCCCACTTCGCCTCCTGGAGGCCCATGCGGGCGCCGTCGGCAGCCACTCGCAGGTCACAGGCGATCATCAGCTCGAAGCCGCCGGCGATGGCAAATCCGTTGACGGCCGCCACCACCGGCTTGCCGAGGTCGTAGTCGCGCAGCAGGGCCTTGCGGCTGAGGAGTGGGTCGCCGGCAACCCGCTCGTCGTACTCGTCCGCCGCCGACCGGGCGCCGGTCATCAGCGGGATCAGCGACTTGAGGTCGGCGCCGGCCGAGAAGGCCGTGTCCCCCGCCCCGGTGACGACGGTCACCCGGATCGAGTCGTCGGCGGCGATGCGATCCCAAGCATCGGCGAGCCGGACCAGCACCTCCGGGTTGAAGGCGTTGCGGGCCTCAGGCCGGTTCACCGTGACCAGCGCGACGTGGCCCTTCTGCTGTAGTTCGACCACCGGCATCAGGCGAAGCTAGCAGGCCCTGGCCGGGCGAACACCGGCGCGAATTACCCGGCCGCCGGCCTGCGTGGAGATACGCTGGCCAACGTCCCGGCAGGCTTCGAGAGGGCATGGTCCAGTACTTCGTCGAAGAGTTCGGTTGGAGCCAGGTCCAGGCCAAGTGGCTGATCACGGGCCTGGTCCTGGTGGGCCTGATGGTGCTGCGGCTGGTGGTGCTGCGGTTCGTGCAGAGCCGCATCGACGACCCCCCGGTCTGGTACCGCACCCGCAAGCTGGTCTCCTACCTGGTGTGGGGCCTGGGGGCGTTGATCCTGGCCAGGTTGTGGTTCGAGGGCGGCAACTACGGCACCACCATCGGCCTGATCTCCGCCGGTATCGCGATTGCCCTCGCCGACGTGCTCAAGAACCTGGCGGGCTGGGCATTCATCATGCTGCGCAGGCCCTTCAAGGTCGGGGATCGCATCGAGATCGCAGGGAACGCCGGAGACGTCGTCGATGTGCGCGCTTTTCGCTTCTCGATGCTGGAGATCGGGAACTGGGTGGCGGCCGACCAGTCCACGGGGCGCATCGTCCATGTGCCCAACGGCAAGGTGTTCACCGAGGCGATCGCCAACTTCACCGAGGGCTTCGAGTTCATCTGGCACGAGGTCGCGGTTCTGATCACGTTCGAGTCCGACTGGGAGCTCGCCGAGCGGCTGGTCCTGGACGCGCTCGAGGAGCACGCGCCTCACCACGACCCGGCCAGGGCCAATGCCGAGTTGCGGCGCACCGCGCAGGCCTACTCGATCCGCTACACGCACCTGACACCGGCGGTGTATCTCACCGTGAAGGACAGCGGCGTGCTGCTCACGGGACGGCTGTTGGTGGAGGTGCGCAAGCGGCGCGGCGTCGAGCAGGCGGTGTGGAAGTCGATCCTCCGCAGCTTCGCCGCAGAGCCGACCGTCGAGCTGGCCTACCCGACCGTGCGCACGTTCCTCCCCGACACGGTCAAGGTCGAGCAGAGCTAGCTGGCCGCAAACATCACGTCCACGAACTCGCCGGGGGCCGCCGACCGGGTGTCGATCACCTCGCAGCGGGGGCCGAGTCGCTGCTCGAGGGTCTCGACGTGGGGAACGCCGGAGTAGGTGTCGTCCGCAGTGGAGACGAGGGCACGGCGCGGTCGGTCGTCGGGCGGGTCGGTGGGGAGGATGACGTCGAGGACGTCGTCGTGAGGCGTTCCGTTGTGGCTGCCGTGATGACCGACCTTGAGGAAGTGCACCGGCCCGAGCACGCCCTCCTTGTCCATCTCCTTGTAGCTGCGAACCTCGGCGTCGCCGGGGAACAGCAGCGTCCAGCCCTTCCATTTCAGCGTGAACACGACGCTGGTGTTGTTCTTCGCCTTGTCGATCGCCAGCAGGTTGTCCCAGAATCCGACCGTGCGAGAGTCGACCAAGTTGTAGAAGGTCTCGGCGTCGACGCCGGCCGGCGGGACCAGCTCGATCGCTCCGCCACCGCCCGGCCCGCCGGCCCCGGGAGCCGCAGCTCCGAGCGCCACCGGCCGGAAGCGGCCGTAGTACTCCGACGTGTCCTCCTCGGGTGCCAGCACCTCGATCTCGGCCACCCGGAACGGGTGCGGCCACGACCCGCCGTCGGTCCGGCGGTGCACGAACGACTTGACGCCTTCATCGCCGTCCGGGTTGGTGTGCGTCTTGAGGAAGTCCACGCAGTCGGAGGTCTTGCGAGGACTGGCGGCCGACACCGGGTAGCCGTTGTTCTCGAGGAGCACCCGGACCGTGTCGTTGTCGAGGAACGCGGCCGGCAGGCGCTCCTTGATGTCGGCGATGAACCGTTCGGCGATGTCGAACTTGCGCTTGGCTTCGGGGTGGCGGTCGTAGTAGCCGTCCTCGGCGGAGGCCGTGATCCACAGGTGGGCGATCTCGAGGTCGACGCCCAGCTCCTCGTGGGCGAACAGCAGCCCCTGCACGTGGTCGAGGTGCTCGTGAGAGCTGACGTACAGGTCGATCTTCCCGCCGGTCTCGGCGACGATGTCGGCGAAGATCGGCGCAAACACGTCGTCCTGTCCGCCGGTCGTGGCAAGCGAGTTGCCGACGTCGATCAGCAGGTGACGGTCGAGCTGGCCGCCGTCGGCGTCCTCGTCGGGGATTGTCACCAGGATGGCGTCGCCGAAGCGGCAGTTGTAGGCGCGTACTCGCATGTCGTCCATTTCATCCCTCCAGCGCGTCGGCCGTCACGTGCAGGCTGCGGCACGTACCGGTCACCTTCATCCGGTTGCCCAGCACCTGGGCGGCGATCGCCGCCTGAGGCGTCCGGCCCCCGGCTGCCGCGACCGACGCCGGTACCAGCAGGTCCTCCTCGACCAGCTTGCGTAGGAACGCATCGCGCTCGGGGACGCGGCGAGCCGCCTGGTCGGTGGTCAGCCGGGCCCTGACGATGCGGGCGTCGCGGTCGATGACCAGCGTCGTGCCCATGGTCACGTCGCGTCGGGAAGGGAAGGACGAGCCGAGCCCGTTGTCCTCCTCCTGTTCCCATGACGCCTTGACGATCAGCTCGTTGACCGGCTCCTCGCCGGCGGTCCGGAAGAACAGCCGCTGCACTTCGAGACGGGGCCGCAGCGCGAAGGGCTCGCCCGCCGGGATCCCGAACAGGTCCCGGTTGGCGTTCACGAACTCGTAGGCATGCCAATCGCTGGCTACGAGAGAGTCGTACGAGAGCTCCGGGTCCGAGACCGCCGGATGATCGAAGAGCACGTCGACCTCCAGCTCGGCCTTGTCCTCGGCGATCCGCCTGGTGAGCGCCTCCTCCCGCAGGACGCGCCGGTCCGTGTCGTGGGTGGCATCGGGGTACGCCGCCTTGTCGGCGGCGATCACCGCCCGGACGAAATCGGCGAAGGTGATGTCGCCCGGGGGCAGGTAGTCGAGCGCCCGGAACACGAACCGCTCGAACCGCTGTGCGGCCGTTCCCAGCGCCTTGCCGCGGGCCGGGATCTCGTCCATGCCCGCGGCGTCGTTCTGCTGCTTGAACGCCCGGTAGCGGTTCACGAGGACGGCGTAGAGGGCACCGGTCAGCACCTGGGCGAGATCGTGCGGTTCGGTTCCGGATACGGCGTCGTCGCCTGCGGCCGGGTCGAGGCTCTTGGAGTTGAACGCGTTGCGGAGGTAATGCGTCCGCCCCTGCGACAGGGCCGTGCCGAACTCCTCCGCCAGCGCCGTGAAGTCGTTGCTCTGCTCTATCGACCAGCTCGGGGACTTGAGGATCTTGTCGCGCAGCTTGGCGTTCTCCATCGCCCGCACCAGGGCTATCAGGTCGGCGACCGCTTCGTGGATGGCCAGGGCCTGCGGGGTGATGGCGTCGTAGAGGTCGGGGACGACGCCGTCGAGGATGGCGTGCCCGGTTTCGTGGGCGACGATGTCCTCGGAGAGCGATGTGTAGATCCGCTTGCCCTGATGATCGAAGAAGAAGAACTGGAGGCTGCGTGAGTCGCGTTCGTAGAAGGCGTTGCGCCACTCGCCGGCACGCGGCACGACGAGCAGCTGGGGCCCGTCGAACGCCCAGCGGATCTCCCGGCCGAGGATGTGGGGGTCCTCGAACATCTGGATCGTCTTGTTGATCGTCCCGAACACCATCACCGCCCGGAACTCGGGCGTGTCGATCGCGGTCGGGTCGTCGAGGTCGATGTCGTAGCGGCGGATGGCTCCGTCGGCCGGCAGGAGCTTGGCGCCCGGCAGGAGAGCGCCGGTCTCGGGATCGAAGTCGAGGATCGCCACCCGGCGGCTGATGGGGCCGTCGAGGAAGTAGGCGTCCTCGAGCTCGATCGGCTGGGTGAGCGCGCCCTCTTTGAGGCCGGCCTGGGACATGTCCTGGGAGAGCGCCGGAATCCGCAGTTTCATGAGGTTCCCCCTTGCGGTTCGCGATTCCTCGGTCAGGCTACCAAAGCCGGTGGAGCGGCATCAGACGAGAACCAGGCAATTCACGCCGGGCAAGCCCGCCACGGCAGCAGTCCACGTCTCGCCGTCGTCCTCCGTCACGTAGACGGTGCCGTTCACGTCTCCGGCTGCGACGAAGCTCCCGGCGGCGGCCAGGCAGAACGTGTCGAGGTTGTCCGAGAACCACTCGGGCAGGCCGGAGGTGCAGCGATCGAAGCCATCCGTCGACCCGATCGGCCGCCGGTAGAGGGCGGCCTGCTTCCC
>CAYGCW010000227.1:0-4958 GCA_964348465.1 uncultured Acidimicrobiia bacterium
GCCCGGTGCAGCGGGGCGGCGGCCATCATCAGCACCAGGGTCGTGCAGTTCGGATTGGCGACGAGTCCCGGGCGCCCGCCGAGAGCGCCGTCGTTCACCCCGGCCACCACCAGCGGGACGTCGGGCTCCATCCGCCAGGCCGAGGAGTTGTCGACGACCGAGGCACCGGCGGCGACGAATCGCGGCGCGTGCTCCCGCGACCGGGACCCGCCGGCCGAGAAGAGGGCGACGTCGATGCCGGCGGGATCGGCCGCCGCCAGCTCCTCGACGACCACCTCGCCCCACGGCGTCGCGATCGTCCGCCCTGCCGAGCGCGCCGAGGCCATGAGCCGCAGACTGCCCACCGGGAATTCGCGCTGGGCGAGTACGGCGAGCATCGCCCGGCCGACCGCGCCGGTGGCGCCGACGACCGCGACCGCGGCGCCGCTCACGACCCGTCCCCCACCAACAGCGGTGGCTCGAACACGTCGTGGAGGCTCTTCACCGCTTCGTCGACCTGATCGCCCTTCACCACGCAGGAGATGCGAATCGTCGAAGTGGAGATCATCTCGATGTTGATCTCATGCTCGGCCAGGGTGCGGAACATCGTGGCGGCGATCCCCGTCTCGTCCTTCATGGCCGCGCCCACGAGCGACACCTTGGCGATGTTCTCGTCGACGTCCACGCCCTGAGCGCCGATGTCGGCGGCCACCCGCTCGGCGACCTTGCGGGCCAGCGGGGCGACCTCTTTGGGGACGGTGAAGCTGATGTCGGTGTGGCCGCCGGTGGAGACGTTCTGGACGATCATGTCCACGACGACCCCCTCGTCGGCCATGGGCCCGAACAGAGCCGCCGCCACCCCGGGGCGGTCGGGTACGCCGTGGACGGTGACCTTGGCCTCCGAGGTGTCGTGGGCAATGCCCCTGATGATCGCCTGCTCCATCGTCTCCTCCTTGACCCACGTCCCGGGTCGGTCGTGGAACGAGGATCGTACGTGGATCGGCACGCCGTACCGCCGGCCGAACTCCACCGACCTGGCCATGAGCACGCGGGCGCCTCCCGCCGCCATCTCCAGCATCTCCTCGAACGACGCCTCTCCGAGCAGCCGGGCCCCGGCCACGCGCCGCGGGTCGGCGGTGAAGACGCCGTCGACATCGGTGTAGATCTCGCACGCATCCGCCCCAAGGGACGCCGCCAGCGCCACCGCGGTGGCGTCGGAACCACCCCGGCCCAGCGTGGTCACGTCCTTGGTATCCGGGGCGACGCCCTGGAACCCGGCCACGATCACCACCTGTCCGGCGGCGAGCCCGGCCCGCACCCGGTCGCCCTTGATCTCGCGGATCTTGGCGCCCCCGTGGGTGTTGTCGGTGAGGATGCCTGCCTGCGAGCCGGTCAAGCTGATCGCCTCGATTCCTTGATCGGCGATGGCCATCGCCAGCAGCGCCATCGCGATCCGCTCGCCGGCGGTGAGCAGCATGTCCATCTCCCGAGGATGGGTGTTGTCGCTGACCGCCGCCGCCAGCGTCACGAGCTCGTCGGTCGTGTCACCCATGGCCGAGACCACCACGACCACATCGTTTCCGGCGCGGCGGGTCGCGGCGATACGCGCCGCAACCGTCTTGATCCGCGGGGCGGTGCCGACAGACGTGCCGCCGAACTTCTGGACGACGAGAGGCATCGGAGCAGTGTACAGCCGGAGGCCTTCCGGACCGCCGAAGGTGGCCGCCTGCTCCGGCCTATAGTGCCGTCCCGGATGGGCAGTTCCGACAAGAGGGCGCGGCAGCGGGCCAACCGAGAAGCGCGCCGTGCCCGGGAGGCGAAGGAGGCCCGGCGCCGGCAGATCCTCTCGTTCGCCCGCCGGGCTGGGATCGCCCTGCTGGTCGTGCTCGTCGCCGGCATCGTCATCAGCAGGGTCTTCGGCTCCGACGACGAGCCGGAGGCCACCACCGTTCCGCCCACGACGACCGCCGCCACCGATCCCACGGCTACGACCCTGGAGGCGACCACGACCACGCTCGATCCCGAGCTGGCGGGGCTCTCGCCCGAGTACGCCGGCTACCGCCAGCAGCCGACGGCATGCGGTGCCGAACCGCCGCCACCGGTGACGCCGATGGAGTTCGAGGCGCCCGGCGACGAAGGCCTCGCCCCCGACGCCACCGTCACCGCGACGGTCGTCACGTCGTGTGGGGACCTCGTCATCGAGCTGGACCCGGGGCAGGCGCCGGACACCGTGAATTCGTTCGTGTTCCTCGCGCGCCAGGACTACTTCGACGGCATCGTCTCGCACCGGATCGTGCCCGGCTTCGTCGTGCAGGTGGGCGACCCCACCGCCACCGGTAGGGGCGGCCCCGGGTACACCATCGCCGACGATTTCCCCGACCCGGGCTTCGCGTACGACCGGGGCGTGGTGGCCATGGCGAAGGCCGGGCCCGACTCGACCGGCAGCCAATGGTTCATCGCGTTCACCGAGACCGGCCTCAGTCCCGAGTTCAACCCGCTCGGCCGCCTCGTCGAGGGCTTCGACGTGCTCGACCGGATCGAGGGCATCCCGCAGGAGGCGCAACGGCCTCTGGAGAGCCTCTACATCGAGGACGTCGTCATCGAGGTCGGCTGAGCTGGCCGTCGACCTCCACACCCACAGCCAGCGGTCGGACGGTTCCGACTCCCCTGCAGAAGTCGTCGCCAAGGCGGCGGCCAGCGGGCTGACGGCCGTCGCCCTCACCGACCACGACAGTCTGGAAGGCGTGCGCGAAGCGGCCCACGCCGCCGAAGAGCACGGGATCGAACTCGTCCCCGGCACCGAGCTGTCGGTGGAGTGGCCCGGAGGCACCATGCACCTCCTCTGCTACTTCCTCGACCCGGCGTCGCCGGGCCCCCTCCAGGAACGGCTGGCGGAGATCCGCGACTCCCGGCACGGGCGCAACCGGACGGTGGTGGAACGGCTACGCGCTCTGGGGATGGACGTCGACCACGAGGAAGTCGCAGCCCAGTCGGGAGGCGGCGTCACCGGCCGGCCCCACATCGCTGCGGTCCTCGTCCGCAAGGGCTACGCCGAGTCCATCCCCGACGCCTTCGACCGCTTCCTGGCTTCGGGCAGGCCGGCCTACGTGGACCGCTACCGGCTGGATCCTGCCGAAGCCGTGACGCTGGCGCGCGCCGAGGGCGCCGTTCCGGTGCTGGCGCACCCGCACACGGTGGGTGCCGGGGCGGATGACTACGCCGGCGCGCTGCGGCAACTGGCCCGTGTCGGCGTGCTGGGCGTCGAGGCCTACTACTCCGAGTACACCGCCGCAGTGCGCGCCAATCTGGCGGACCTGGCCGGAAGGCTGGGGCTCGTCGCCACCGGTGGCTCCGACTACCACGGCTCATACAAGCCCGAGATCGCCCTCGGGGTGGGTCGGGGCGATCTCGTCGTCCCGGACTCCTCCCTGTCCGGCCTGAAGGCCGCCCGCGACCGGCTGTGACCGGCGCGCCGGGAAGCCTCAACGCACCCCACCGCCGGACCGATACCTCTCGGGTACCAGGGGAGATGCGCGCATGAGCTTCCTGGCGGCGTGGCACTCGCCGGCGCCCATAGACCACACCGAGATCAACCGCCCGTACCAGATGGCGCGCGCGCTGATAGCGCTCTGCGTCGGAGGGCTGGCCGTCCTCGCCATTTTCCAGGGCGACGGAGGCTGGCCGTACCTGCTGATACCGGCCGCGCTCGCCGCGGCGCACGCCGGGTGGCAGCTCGCCAACCCGGGACCGGCGCCCCTCGGCTCGCTTCTCGTGGATGTGACGCTGTTCTCGTTCGTGGTCCTCGCGCTCGGCGACCTGCCCCGCGCCGCGGCCACCGCCGTCGCCTACGTCGTCGCAGCCGCCCTGCTGTTGCTCCCCCTCGCCAAGGCAGCGGTCGTGCTCGCCTATGCGACGGTGTGGGCGGTGGTCGTCAGCCGCCTGGCCCCGGTGACCGACATCCGCAGCCTTCCCGCCGTGGACGGATCGGGCTTCGACCTCGTCGCCGGCCTGCTGATCATGCTGGTTCTCGCCGGGCTCCTCGTGACTGCATCGCGGGCGCTGCGCACCCTGCGCCGCCGCCAGGAAGACACCCTCCGAGCGGAGCGGGCGGCCGGCCGGCTCAAAGACGAGTTCGTCTCGATGGTCAGCCACGAATTCCGCACCCCACTGACCAGCATCGCCGGGTTCGTCGAGTCCCTGCGCGAGTCCTGGGAGCGCCTCAGTGCTGAGGAGATCGAGGACTTCCTCGGCATCGTCCACGGCGAGACTCTGCACCTCAGCCACCTCGTGGAGGACATCCTCGTCATTCCCAGGCTCGAAGCGGGGATTCTCCCGTTCGCACCCGAGTCGTTCGCCCTGAGCCCGGTGGCGCGGCAAGTGGTCGACGTGGTCTTCCCCGATCGGACGTGGGAGGTCGACGTCGCCATCCCGGGCCGCGTCTACGTTCACGCGGACCCCAGGCGGGTGGCGCAGGTGTTGCGGAACCTCTTGGAGAACGCCCGCAAGTACGGGGGCGACCAGATCCTCGTGGAGGGCGAGCAGCGCGACGCCACCTACCAGGTGGTCGTCGCCGACAACGGCGCCGGGATACCCGCCCACAGCCGTGAGCAGATCTTCGAGCCCTTCGAGCAGGTCGGCAAGGGTGACGCCTGGGCCGACCGCGGCATCGGCCTCGGGCTCCCCATTGCCGCCCGCCTCGTGCGCGCCATGGGAGGCGACCTCTGGTATGAAGGACGCTTCCCGACCGGGTCGCGGTTCTGCTTCACCCTTCCCAGCGGCTCACCACCCCCGCATACGGGGCCGCGGCCCGGCGGCCCCGGCGAGCTGTCCGGCCGCGATCAGCGGTCCTGAACTCCCAAGGGGATCGATACCCGGCAGGCGTCCTTGAGGTAGAGGCGGCGGCCCTCGCCCCAGTCGTTGTAGAGCGTGTAGCCGGTCAGCTTCTGGTCGAGGTCACGGTCCATGAAGTCGAAGCGCTT